>NZ_JBQDYE010000023.1:0-70525 GCF_052044155.1 Salinisphaera sp. SWV1 | reverse complement strand
GCAGCGCGAGGCCGAACGGGGGCGCGCAGCGCCACCGGCCCGAAGGGCGAGGCGCGTTAGCGCCGAGTCATCCTGCCGGGCGCACCAAATAATTAAGAACCCGCAAGCACGCGTTTTTCATGGCCAAAACGAAGCCCATTCGAACCTGCGACAGATAACAAGCCAGGTTCGACGGCCTCGCAGCGCGAGGCCGAACGGGGGCGCGCAGCGCCACCGGCCCGAAGGGCGAGGCGCGTTAGCGCCGAGTCATCCTGCCCGGGCCCGGGAATCGCCGCCACGCCGCAATCCGGCGCGGCCGTTGGTTCGTGGAGGCTCATGGACGCCTCGTCCAGCGGGAAAAGGACGGCGGCACGAGCTCGCCTGAAATAGCAGCAAGCCAAAACAGAACCGCGACAACGTGCCGCCAAGCCGCAGTGTGGGGGCACGATTACTCGATCACGACCTCTGTTTTTTCGACAGCGCTTTCAGCGGTCTTCGGAAGCCGAATCTCAACCAGGCCGTCGCGGTACTTCGCATGGATCTTTTGTGCATCCGCGTTCCCGGGAAGACTGAAACTGCGAGCGAACTGTCCATAGAAGCTTTCTCGTCGATGCTGCTTTTCGTCCTTCTCCTCATGCTCCCAGCGTCTTTCGCCGGACAGTTTCATAATGCCCTTGTCCACCGTCAGGTGAATATCATCTCGATTCACCCCCGGCAGTTCGGCGCGAATCACATATTCCTTCTTCTTCTCGCGAATATCGACGGCCGGCATCCAGTCGTTCCGGTCAAGCGCTCGCGCATCGCCGCGCCTGAACATGTCGTCAATTTCGCGCAACGGGTTCCACGTCATCAGGTCCATGGTCATCTCCTGTAACTTCGATCAAGCGACCTCACTCCTGAATCGCGACCATGCGCCAGGTAGCCCGCCGGCCGCTTGATCTCGGTCAACCCTCGCGCGCATTCAAAGCGCGCACCCCGGCGTCGGGACGCCAAACGCGGTATCCAGACCAAACAGGCCCGCGGGGCGCGGCCTTGGCCAGACACCAGGTAGCCCCGTTCAGCGAGCACGATCGCGCGCCCAGCGGACACCGAACGCTCTTTCGCCCCTATTCAACGGCCGCGGCTATTCCATCCCCACCTTTGTATCGTTTTATGTCAGCCGACGTATTCGACATACTCTGCGACAAACTTGTGCCCCCCTGACAACGGCGCGCCATATCGGGCGCTGTAATATCCCTCACCATGACCTTCGCTTTATCAGACCGGCGTCATTGCGAGGCGGTCGCTGCCCTCCTGCGTGCCTGGCCCAAGCATACGCGCCGTCCCATTGCCGGGGTGATACTGCTGGCGCTGGCCGGCTGCGTTCTGCCGCCGAACGTGCCGACGCCGAAATCAATCGCCCCGGCACAATATCGCGGCGCGAACAAGGGCGGAGCCGCGGGCAAGGCCCCGGTATGGCCGTCGCCAAACTGGTGGCGGAATTTCGGCTCGCCGGAACTGAACCGGCTCATGTCGCGGGCGCGCGCCGCCAATTACAACATCGCCGCGGCCGCTGCCCGGGTCGCCCAGGCGGACGCGCAGATCCGTGTATCCGGCGCGCCGCTGTTCCCGAGTCTGAGCGCGAAGGGCTCGGGCACCCGCAGCTATCAGGGCGCGGGTTCGCAAAGCAGTTCGTATGCGTTACCCAACGGCAACGGCGGTACGACCAGCGTGTTGTCGTCCGGCTCGACGACACGCACCAACTACCAGGCCGCCCTGAGTGCCAGTTACGAGCTCGACTTCTGGGGCAAGAACCGCAGTGCGCTGAACTCGGCGCGCCAGTCCGCACTGGCCAGCCGCTATGACAAGGCGACGGTGGCGCTGAGTGTGGAATCGAGCGTTGCCACTACTTACTTCACCATCGTCACGCTCAAGGACCGGCTGCGCATCGCGCAGCACAACCTCGGCGTTGCGCGCGATCTGCTCAAGGCTTTGCAGGCACAGCTCCAGGTCGGCATCGGCACCGCGCTCGATGTCGCGCAGCAACAGACGCAGGTGGCGAACCAGTTGGCCGCGATTCCACCGATCCGGCAGCAGCTGCAGCAGAACATCAATGCGCTGGCGGTTCTGCTCGGCGAAGCGCCGGCACAGCTCGATCTGGCCATCACGACGCCGTCGAAAATCAACGTGCCGTCGATCGACGCCGGGCTGCCCTCCACCCTGCTGACGCGCCGGCCGGATATCGCCCACGCACGCGCCCAGCTCGCCGCCGCGCGCTCGGATGTGTCGTCGTCCAAGGCCGCCCTGTTCCCGACATTCGATCTGAGCGCCCAGGGCGGTTGGCAGAACGCGACCCTGAACGGGCTGTTCAACCCGCTCAACGAATTCTATTCGCTGGCCGGCACCATCACCCAGCCGATCTTCCAGGGCGGTCAACTGCGCGGACAGCTCGCCGTCAGCCGCGGGCGCTATGACGAACTGCTGGCCAATTACCAAAGCGATGTGCTCAGCGCCTTCGAGGATGTGGACAACGCCTTGACCGACATTCGCCAGACCACCGAACAGGAAAAACGCCAGCAACAGGCGGTCAAGCTGGCCAAGCGCGCGCTGGATATTTCACGCGCGCGGCTGAAGCAAGGCATCACCGACGTCACCACGGTGCTCAATACCGAAAAGACGCTGTTCAACGCGCGCGACGCGCTGGCCCAGACCCGTCAGGCCCGGCTCAACGCCACCGTCAGCCTGTATCAGGCGCTCGGCGGCGGCTGGGATCAAAAAACCGCCAAGCAATCGAAAAGCTATGCGGAAATGCCGCGGTTCTGAGCGACGTGCCGCCTGCAAGGAAAGACGATGACTAGAAAACGTGTGTTCGTCGGCCTGCTCATGCTGGCCGCGCTGGCCGGACTGATCTGGTTCGGCCTGTCGGCGCATCACGGCAAATCGGCGCGCGGGCACGGCCGGTTCGGCGGTGGCGCGGGCGGCGTGCCCGTGCTGACGGCCAAGGCTGTCACGCAAAACGTGCCGGTGATCCTCAACGGCGTGGGCACGGTTCAGGCGTATCAGACGGTTACGGTACAACCGCAGGTCGGGGGCAAGCTCCTGAGCCTGAATTTCAAGGAAGGCCAGGAAGTCGACAAGGGCGACGTGATTGCCAAGATCGATCCGACCACCTACAAGGCAGATCTCGAACAGGCCAAGGCCAAGCTCGCCATGGATCGGGCCGGGCTGGCCAACGCCCGGCTGGATCTCAAGCGCTACGCCAAGCTGGCGAAAACCAATTACGTGTCGAAACAGCAGGCCGACCAGGCACGCGCCACCGTGCGCCAGGATATCGCCCAGGTGCAATCGGACCAGGCCGCGGTCGACAGCGCGCGGGCCACGCTCGGCTATACCTCGGTGGTGGCCCCGATCACCGGGCGCACGGGGATCCGCATGGTGGATGAAGGCAATATCGTGTCGGCCAGCAGCACCGATATCGTCGTCATCACCCAGCTGCAGCCGATCGCTGCGGTGTTCACCCTGCCCTCGGACGACGTCGCCAAGGTCCGGTCAGCCGCCGCCAAGGGGCGGCTGACCGTGCGGGTAGTCGGCGCCGACGGCGACAAGGTGCTGGATACCGGGCACCTGGAAGTGATCAACAACCAGGTCGACACCACCACCGGCACGATCAAGCTCAAGGCCATATTGCCCAACGCGAACCAGCAACTCTGGCCCGGACAGTTCGTCAATGTCCGCCTGCAGGTGGGCACGCTGGACAATGCGACCGTGGTCCCGGTCGCCGCCGTCCAGCAAGGCCCGAACGGCGCCTTCGTTTATGAAGTCGGCAAGAACGGCACGGCCGAGATGCATTCGGTGACCGTCACCCAGCAGGACGAGACCCGGGCCGTGATCGCCCAGGGCGTGCAACCCGGCCAGGCCGTGATCACCGCCGGCTTCGGGCAGCTTTCCGACGGGGCCAAGGTCAAGGTCGACGCCGGCCAGGCACAGTCCCGTTCGCCGTCAGCCCAAGCCGCGCAGGAGATCGGCCACAAAGCGGATTCCGGTCGCGCTGACGACAATAGCGATCGCGACGATGCCGCGCCCACCCGGCATAAAGGCAAGGCGAAGCCCTGATGCGCGTCTCAGACGCGTTCATCAGCCGGCCGATCGCCACGTCGCTGCTGGCGCTGGCGGTGCTGCTGTCGGGCATTCTCGGCTATCGTTTTCTGCCGATCTCGTCGCTGCCGCAGGTGGATTTTCCGACCATTCAGGTGACCACGCGCCTGCCCGGCGCCAGCGCCGATACCGTCTCGCGTCTGCTCACGGCGCCGCTGGAGCACCAGCTCGGCCAGATTCAGGGCCTGGCCAACATGACGTCGACCAGCGCCATGGGCCGCAGCGAGATCACGCTGCAATTCGTGCTCGGGCGCGACATCGATGCCGCCGCGCAGGACGTGCAGGATGCCATCAACGAGGCCAACGGCAATCTGCCGAACAACCTGCCCTATCCGCCGAGCTACTCGAAGGTCAATCCGGCCGACACCCCGATCCTGACGATCGCACTGACCTCGAAGAACCTGCCGATCGAACGCCTCAGCGATGTCGCCGACACACTGCTCGCCCAGCGCCTGAGCGAGGTCAGCGGGGTCGGGCACGTCACCGTCGAGGGCGGCATTCGCCCGGCGGTGCGCATCCAGGCCAATCTGCCGCAGCTGGCCTCCTACGGGCTCGGGCTGGAGACCCTGCGCAGCGCGATCTCCGCGGCCAACACCAACCAGCCCAAGGGCTCGCTCTCGGGCGCGGTCAAGGCGTACACCATCGGCGCCAACGATCAGCTCGCCGATGCCGCGGCTTATCGCAACGTCATCGTCGCCTACAAGAACGGTGCGCCGGTGCGTCTGGACAACGTCGCGAAAGTCGTCTCGGGCGTTGAGAACAACAGGGTCGCGGCCAGCTTCAACGGCACGCCGGCGGTGGTGCTGGATGTCCAGCGTCAGCCGGGCGCCAACGTGGTTCAGACCGTCGATGCGCTCAAGGCGCGGCTTCCGGCGCTGCGCTCAGCCGTGCCCAGCGGCGTGAACATGCAGATCGTGTCCGACCGCACGGGCACGATCCGTGCATCGGTGCGCGACGTCCAGTTGACCCTGTTGCTATCCGTGGCCCTCGTGGTGATGGTGGTGCTGCTGTTTCTGCGCAGCGTGAGCGCCACGCTCATCGCCGGCGTCGCGCTGCCCCTGTCGCTGATCGCCACCTTCGGGGTGATGTGGTTCGCCGGTTTTTCGCTCGACAATCTCTCATTGATGGCACTGACCATCGCCACCGGCTTCGTGGTCGATGACGCCATCGTGATGATCGAGAACATCGTGCGTCATCTGGAGGCGGGCGAATCGCCGATGCGGGCCGCCTACAAGGGCTCGGGCGAAATCGCCTTCACCGTGATCTCGCTGACGTTGTCGCTGATCGCCGTGTTCATCCCGCTGTTGCTGATGCCCGGGATCGTCGGGCGCCTGTTCCGCGAGTTCGCGCTGACGTTGTCAGTATCGGTCCTGGTCTCGGCCGTGGTGTCGCTGACACTGACGCCGATGATGTGCGCCCGGCTGCTGTCGACGAAAACACGCGAGCCCGGGCGCCTGGCGCGCGCGGCCGACCGCGCCGTGACCCGCCTGACCGATGGCTACCAGCGCAGCCTGCGCTGGGTGCTGGCGCACCGGGCGGCGACGCTATGGGTGACCATCGCCACGCTGGCGCTCACGATACTGCTCTACATTCTCGTGCCGAAGGGCTTCCTGCCGCAGGAGGACACCGGTCTGCTGACCGCTCAGACCCGTGCCGACCCGTCGGTGTCGTTCGATGCCATGCAAAAGATCCAGGCCCGGGTCGATGCCGCGGTGCGACGCGATCCCGATGTCGCCGCGGTGACCTCGACGGTTGGCGTGAGTTCGAGCAACGCCACACCCAACACCGGCAGTATGTCGATCGTGCTCAAGCCGCAGGCGGATCGCGGTGATGCTATCGACACCACGATCGACGACCTCAACCGGCGCGTGGCGAACATCCCGGGCGTCAATGTGGTGTTCAAGGCGGTACAGAGCATTCAGATCGCCACCACGAGCGGGCCGACGCAATACCAGTATGTGCTGACCGACAGCGACGCCCGCCGCTTGACCCAGTGGTCGCACCGTCTCACCGCGGCGCTGCAGCACGTGGCCCGGGTCCGCAATGTCTCGTCGGACATCGACAACATCGGCGAGCGCGTGCAGATCGATGTGGACCGCAATGCGGCCGGACGGCTGGGCGTAACCATGCAGTCGATCAACGACACGCTCTACGACGCCTTCGGCCAGCGCCAGATCTCGACCATCTTCGGCCAGGCCAACCAGTATCGCGTGGTTCTGGAGGCGGCGCCGCGCTACCGCTCCGACCCCTCGGTGCTGTCGGATCTGTACGTGCCCACCAGCGACGGGGCCCAGGTCCCGCTGCGCGCGGTGGCCAACACGCATCTGGTGACCGCGCCGCTGGCCATCCAGCACGAGGAACAGTTTCCGGCGGCCACGCTGAACTTCGATCTGGCGCCGGGCACCTCGCTCGGCGAAGCGATCAACGCCATCCAGAATACCGAGCAATCGATCGGCATGCCGGCCGCGATCCAGGGTACGTTCGTCGGCAGCGCCGCCGAGTTCGCCAAGTCGCTGGCGGTCGAACCCTGGCTGATTCTCGCGGCGATTATCGTCATCTACATCGTGCTCGGCGTGCTCTACGAGAGCTTCATCCATCCGTTCACGATCCTCACCACCCTGCCCTCGGCCGGCGTCGGCGCCCTGCTGGCGCTGTCCCTGCTCGGCTACGACCTGTCGGTGGTCGCGCTGATCGGCATCATCCTGTTGATGGGCATCGTCAAGAAGAACGCGATCATGATGATCGACTTCGCGCTCGATGCCGAACGCGAACGCGGCCTGGCGCCGGAGGCGGCGATATTCGAGGCCGCCCTGCGCCGCTTCCGGCCGATCATGATGACCACGCTGGCCGCCCTGCTCGGCGCCCTGCCCCTGGCGCTGGCACACAACGTGGGCTCGGAACTGCGGGTGCCGCTGGGCGTGACCATCATCGGCGGGCTGCTGTTGTCGCAGGTGATGACGCTCTATACGACACCGGTCATCTACCTGTACATGGACGGCGTCAAGGACAGGCTCGCGCGCTCGCGCGTCGGGCGTTATCTGGGCAACCATGAGCAACGCGGTCGCGGCCTGGCGCCGCCGATCCGCTGACCGAAGCCGGCCACGCGATGAATATTTCGGCTCCGTCCATACGGCACCCGATCGGCACCTGTCTGCTGGCTTTCGGCCTGTTGCTGCTCGGCACGGTGAGCTATCTCTACCTGCCGGTAGCAAGCCTGCCATCGGTGGATCTGCCGATCATCACGGTATCCGCCAGCCTGCCGGGCGCGAGTCCCGAGACGGTGGCGGCCACGGTTGCCGCCCCGCTGGAACGCCGCCTGGGCGCCATACCCGGCGTCACCGCGCTGAGCTCCACGAGCACGCTCGGTTCCACCAACATCATGATCCAGTTCGCGCTGAGCCGCAGCGTGGACGGCGCGGCCCAGGATGTGCAGTCGGCGATCAACGCGGCCCAGGCCGATCTGCCGGGCAATCTGTCGCGCACGCCGCATCTGCGCAAGATCAACCCCTCGGCCTTTCCCATCCTCATCCTCGCGCTCACCTCGAAAACGATGCCGCCGAGCGATCTCTACGACGTCGCCGACACCGTAATCGCCCAGCGCATCGCGCAGGTACAGGGCGTCTCCGATGTCTCGGTAACCGGCGCCGAGCAGCCGGCCGTGCGCGTGGCCATGCAGCCCGGCAAGCTCGCCGCTATGGGCGTGGGCCTCGATGTAGTGCGCCAGGCGATCGTCCACGCCAACGTCGACACCCCGCTGGGCAGTTTCGACGGCCCCCGACGTCGTCTGAGCATCGCCACCAACGGCGCCCTGCGCTCGGTGGACGACTATCGCGCGATACCGATCAAGAAGGCCGATGGCACGCTGGTGCCATTATCCGATGTGGCGCACGTATCGGCGGGCACCCGCGACCGCCTGCAGACGGGCTCCTACGACGGCAAGCCCGCGGTCCTGTTGATCATCCATCAATCCAGCGGCGCCAATGTGGTCGCCACGGTCGATCGCATCAAGGCGATGCTGCCGACGCTCGATCACTGGGTGCCGAGCGGGGTGAAGATATCCACCTTCTCCGACCGCACCACCACCATCCACGCGAGCGTCGACGATCTGCAGTTCACGCTCATGGCCAGCATCGCGCTGGTCATGCTGGTGGTGCTGCTGTTCCTGCGCCGCGGCGTGCCGACGATCGCCGCCGGCATCACCGTGCCGCTGTCACTGGCCGGCACCGCGGTATTGATGTGGTTGTGCGGCTTCTCGCTGGACAACCTGTCGCTGATGGCGCTGACCATTTCCGTCGGCTTCGTGGTCGACGATGCGATCGTGATGATCGAGAACGTCTACCGCAATCTCGAAGCCGGCATGCGCCCGCTGCGTGCGGCGTTCGCCGGCGCCAGGCAGATCGGCTTCACCGTGGTCTCGATCAGCCTCTCCCTGATCGCGGCCTTCAGCCCGCTGGTGCTGATGAGCGGCATCGCCGGGCGGCTGCTGCGCGAATTCTCGCTGACCCTGGTATTCGCGATTGCCGTTTCGGCGCTGGTTTCGCTGACCGTCACGCCGATGATCTGCAGCCGTTTCATCCGGCGTGCGCCGAGGCTCGGCGAAACCCGGCTCGATCGCCTGCTGGAACCCGCTCTGGGCTGGCTCAACGGCGTCTACAGCGCCAGCCTGCGGCATGTCATCAACCAGCGCTGGCTGATGATGGGCGTCACCGGGCTGGCCCTGGTGCTGATGGGGGCATTGTTCATGCATCTGCCCAAGAGCTTCATTCCGGCCGGCGATGCGGACCTCCTGATCGGCATCACCCAGGGCGCGCCGGATGCCTCCTTCGATCGCATGGTGGCGATCGAAAAACGCGTGCGCAATATCGTGCTTTCGGACCCGGCGGTGGCGCATGTCGGCGATAGTGTCGGCTCATCGAGCCGCGGCGGCGCCAACCAGGCACGCCTGTTCGTGGCGTTGAAGCCTACGGATGAACGCACGGCCACGGCGCAACAGATCATTGCCCGCCTGCGGCCAAAGCTGGCCCAGGTCAAGGACGCCCGCACGTTCCTGAGCGCGATCCAGGCGCTGCCCACGGGCGTGCATCACAGTGACAAGGGCAATTATCAGTTCACCCTCTGGAGCCCGGACCTCAACCTGTTATCGACATGGACGCCCCGGGTGCTGGCACGGCTGCGCGGGATACCGCAGCTGGCCGATGTCTCCACCGATCGGGATGAGGGCGGCCCGCAGGTCAATCTACAGATCGATCGCACGGCCGCCGCGCGCCTGCATGTCAGTGCCACGGCCATCGATTCCGCCCTCAACGACGCCTTTTCGCAGCGCCAGATCTCGACCATCTATACCGAGAGCAATCAATACAAGGTGGTCCTCGGCATCACGCCCGATCTGCAGCGTGAAGTGGCCGATGTTCATCGCATCGACGTGACCGCCGAAGACGGCAGCCAGGTGCCGCTGTCGGCGGTCACGACAATGCGTATCGGCACGGCCCCGTTGTCGGTACACCACGATGGCCAGTACCCGTCGGTAACTTTCAGCTACAACCTCGCGCCCGGGGCCACCATGGGCGTGGCCCGGAGCGCGATCCAGACCGCGATGGGCGCACTGCACGCCCCGCCCGACATCCACGTCGATCTCGGCAGCAGCAATCCGGCCAGCGCCGGCCACGAACTGCTGCTGATCGGTGCCGCGTTGATCTCGGTCTATCTCGTGCTGGGCATTCTCTACGAGAGCCTGATTCATCCGCTGACCATCCTCTCGACCCTGCCATCGGCCGGCCTGGGCGCGATGCTTGCCCTGTACCTGACCGGCACCGAGCTCTCGCTCATGCCAGTGATCGGCATCGTGCTGCTGATCGGCATCGTCAAGAAGAACGGCATCATGCTGGTCGACTTCGCGCTCGAAGGCGAGCGCAAGCGCGGCTGGACACCGGAAAAAGCCATCTTCGAAGCGGCCCGCGAACGTTTCCGCCCGATCACGATGACCACCCTCGCGGCCGTGCTGGGCGCCGTACCACTACTGATTGCGTCCGGGCCCGGCTCGGAACTGCGACGCCCGCTGGGCATCACCATCATCGGCGGCCTGATCGTCTCGCAGCTGCTCACGATTTACACGACACCTGCGATCTATCTGGTCATGGATCGCATGCGCCGACGACGGCGCATGCCAACGGCATGACACGGTCAGGCCTGTAGCCGGGCAGGCCGGCGCCAAGGCCCCGGCCCCGTCGGACACGAGCCGGCCGTGGCGGCGGGCCGGGCAACAGCGCCCACCGGGCCCGCCACCGGTGATGTCAAAAAACGCCGGCGCTCGGACCGGCGTTACTGCTGGACGTGTTCGGGTTCGCTCCGGCTTCAGCGCAGTTGCGCATACGGGTCGTACAGATGCAGCGGTTCCGGGGTTTCCCGATTGGCCAGAAACGACGGTCGTGCCCGTTTGGCCGCGAACGGTTCCTCCAGCACGTTGTGTACGCTGTTGTAGACGAAGAACAGGTTCGAACGCGGCCAGGGCGACATGTTCGCGTTCGAGGCATGCAGCACATTGCATTCGAATAACAACAGCGAACCGGCCGGGCCCTTGGGCGCAGTGATACCGCCGCGATTGACCAGTTCCTGCAGGTTCTGCTGGCTCGGCACGCCGGTTTCCTGCATCTTCAGGGAGCTCTTCCAGTTCTCGTCCGGCGTGGCCCCCTGGCAGGGCACGAACTCGTGGTGGGAGCCCGGGATGAGCATCAGCGGGCCATTGAACTCGTTGTTGTCGGTGAGCATGATCGACGCGCTGATCGCGCGCATGCGCGGCATGCCGTCCTCGGCGTGCCAGGTTTCAAAGTCCGAGTGCCAGTCGAAGCCGGAACCCTGAAAGCCGTATTTGTCGTTGATCCGCGACTGATGAATGTAGACGTCGCCCCCCAGCAGCTGCTGAACCATGCCGAGGATGCGCGCGTCGCGGGTCAACTCGTCAAAGCGCGGCGAGATGCGGTGCATGTCGAACACCGAACGAATCGCACCGCTTTTCGGATCGCGAATGACGCCCTCGGACTCCAGAAGTTCCGGATCATGGCTCATCTGTTCGAGTTCCTTGAAGAACGGCGCCACGCGATCCTGGGAGAAGAACCCCTCGAACCACAGAAAACCGTCGCGCTCGAAGGCCGACAGCGCCACCTCGCCGAGCGGGCCGTTCCAGCGCTCGCTCGGCCCCGAGTGCACCACCGGATCGCGCCGGTTGTGGCGCGGCAAAGGCTGTTCGGTACGGCTGACGTAATCGTCGTTGCGCATGCTTGCGTCCTCCGTGATCACCTGACTCGTGCGCGTCGAGCACAGCGGTCGCGGTGCGGCCGGCAGACCAAAGACGACAAACGTCGGCCCCGCCCGCGAAACCGCTGCCGCGCGCGTCGTGTCCATGCCCTGTTTGTTACGAAATGCTAACGAAAGCAACCATGGCTTACCAACCGGCCGGGCCGCCCGCCGGCGGCAAAAAGAAACGGGGCCCAGAGGGCCCCGTCCCGGCGTCCGCCGACAATCAGTTCGAGGTCGTGGACTTGACCTCGATACGGCGTGGCTGGCTCTGGGCCTTTTTCGGCACCGTCACCTGCAACACGCCGTTCTCGGCATGGGCTTCCACCGCATCCGCATCCGCGGTGTCCGGCAGCGTGAAGCGGCGTACGAAACGCCCATAGCGGCGCTCGACGTGACGCGTCATGTGGCCCGTGTTACCGGATTCGTCGTCCGGCTTATCCTGCGCGCTGTCGTAGTGATAGTTGCGTTCGCCGCTCAATGTCAGCACGCCATTGCGCAGCGTGATCTCGATATCCCCGGGATCGATGCCCGGCACTTCGGCGTCGATCAGGTAGGCCTCGTCGCTTTCATGGATATCGATGGCCGGACGCCAGCTGCCACCGTAGACCGCCGGCACGTCATCCGCCTGGCCGTGGAACATGCGGTTGATTTCGTCGTTGAACTGCTGCAGAAGAGTCGACGGTTCATAACGCTGAATGGCCATAGTTACCCTCCTTTGTTGCTGGCTTGCTGAGCCTGTTTCTCTACTCCGGAGCTTGGGGACGACGGCCAACATTTCAATAGTTACTTGATCGTTTTTTTGTACCCGATCGCCCGCACGCCCCGGCTGTTTCGTGCCTGCCCGGCCTCCGGCATACTGCTTCACTTTGCAGACATCATCCGGCGCGGCGCAGACGCCCGCCAGGCCATCCTTTATCATCAGGCGTTGGCGCCGGCTTTCGACTTGTGGGGAGTATTCGTAGTGTCCACGTCCCGTTTTTCCTTCCGACCCAATACAACACCGGTGGCGAGCCACGTGCGCGACACGATTCTGGCCGACCCGGGTTTCGGCCGGCACTTCAGCGATCATATGAGTCATGCTCGCTGGACCGCCGAACAGGGCTGGCACGCATGTGAAGTGCGTCCCTATGGTCCCCTGACCCTGGACCCGGCTTCCCCGGTGCTGCATTACGCCCAGGAAATCTTTGAGGGCCTGAAGGCCTACCGGCATGCCGACGGCTCGGTGTGGGGATTCCGTCCGACGCGCAACGCCGCGCGCTTCCGGCAATCGGCCCGCCGACTGGCGTTGCCGGAGCTCGACGACCAGACGTTCGTCGAGTCCATTCGCGCGCTGATCGAGCAGGACAGCGCCTGGGTGCCCACCCCGCGCGACGAACGCGAGGAATGCAGCCTCTATATCCGGCCGTTCATGATTGCGAACGGCCGTTTCCTGGGCGTGAAGCCGGCCGCGGCAGTGGATTACTACGTCATCGCCTCGCCCGCCGCCTCATACTTCAAGGGCGCCGGCAAGCCGATCTCCATCTGGCTGTCGTCGCATTACAATCGCGCCGCCCCCGGCGGCACGGGCGCAGCCAAGTGCGGCGGCAATTATGCCGCCTCGCTGGTCGCCCAGCAGGAAGCGATCGACCACGGCTGCGAGCAGGTGGCGTTTCTCGATGCCGCGGAAAACAAGTGGGTCGAGGAACTGGGCGGGATGAACCTGTTCTTCGTCTACCGCGACGGCCGTCTGGTCACGCCCGCCCTGACCGGCACCATTCTCGAGGGTGTGACGCGCGATTCGGTGCTCACGCTGGCCAGGGAAATCGGCCTGCAGCCCGAACAGCGCGCCATCAGCATCGACGAATGGCGTGACGGGGTGAACAGCGGTGAGATCAGCGAGGTCTTCGCCTGCGGCACCGCCGCCGTGATCACGACCATCGGTGCGTTGATGACCGAACACGACACCATCGGCGACCCCGAGCGCGGCAACGGCGAAGTCGCCCAGCGGCTGCGCAAGGCCTTGCTCGACCTGCAGTACGGCCGTGCCGAGGACAAGCACGGCTGGCTCACGCGTCTGGCCTGATAGCGCCGTCGCCCCGGGCGTCGACCGCCGGCCGGGGCGATCTCGTCATCACGCGCGAAGGTCGGCACGGTGCGTTCGCGCGATGGGTGTCGAGGCATTCTTGCGCATTCCGGAAGGCCCGGCGACGCGCCGTATCCGGTCATGCGGCGACAGGCCACCGCGGGTCGAAACCGAGCGTCATCCCATGGCCGTCATCCATGGCAACCGGCATCGGCCGAGCGCACCGTTCACAACCGCCACATGACCCTTCTGGCCATGGCGACCCGCCGGAAGTCGTGTCTGGTGCACCATCCGTTCCGATTCAATATTACGAAAATAAAACGAAACCTGAACGAAATACGCACACATTAACCCCCAGTATTGCGCGAGCCAGCACGCCCGGGAGGACCGTTATGACCCATGCGAAGCGCGATACGTCACGCCCGTCGCGCCGTCGGAATGCCGGCAAGGGCGCGCATCGAATCTATCCCGACGAGAACTCGATGCAGAACGCCGATCTGATCACGCGTCTGCGGGCGCGCCGGCTGACGCCGCGGGTGCTGTTGGCCTACGTCGCAGCACTGGGGCTGTTGCTGTTTGCCGCGCCCTGGCCGCCAACGTTCGCGTTCGGCAGCGTGATCGTGGTCCTCGGGCTGCTGTTGCGTATCTGGACCTTCGGCCATCTACGCAAGAACCAGAACGTCATCACCACCGGACCGTATGCGCACACCCGCAATCCGGCGTACGTGGGCTCGGCGCTGGTCATGACCGGGCTGTTCATCGCGGCCGGCAACCCCTACGACTATCAGGGGCTCGCCATCTGGATGGCCGGGATCGCGGGGCTGTATGTGTTTTTCAGGCACTACATGCCGCGCAAGTATCGTCGCGAGTACGGCAAGCTACGCGAGCTGTTCGGGCCCGCCGTGGATGAACACGCGGCCCACGTGCCGGATTTCTTCCCCCGGCTGACGCCCTGGCGCAGTGGCGACACCCAGCGTTTCTCCTGGGCCTGCGTGCGCGCGAACCACGAGCTGATCTGGCCGGTCGCCGGAATCGTGGCGCTGATCATCATCGGACTCGGCTGAAGCCGCGGCGCCGAAAGCCGCTCTGGCAAAACGGCCGACAGGGTCGCGGCCCTTGCCCCATGGTTCCGGCGCCGCCGGATCCAGGCAACCATAAGGGCAACGCCTCGCGCTCGACCTCGCGAACATGTTCGGCGTACTGGCGGCGCGGCCGATGGCGAACCGGTTCACTCCTTCCTGTACCGGGCGACGCCGCGCATCGGCGTTGATCTCGATCAACAGCGCCATGGCGCGACGGCGATAACGTCGATGTCGGATTTTGTCTCTCCAGAGGATGACGACATGACGCAGATGATGAACGCCGCCGTGGTGCGCACCTTCGGCCAGCCGCTGACGCTCGACGAAATTCCGATTCCGGAACCCGGCCCGAACGAGGTGCTGGTCAAGATCATGGCCAGCGGCATCTGCCATACCGACCTGCACGCGGCCAACGGCGACTGGCCGGTCAAGCCCACGCCGCCGTTCGTGCCGGGCCATGAAGGCGCCGGCATCGTCGCTCGCGTGGGCCCGGGCGTGACGCATCTCAAGGAAGGCGACGCCGTTGGCATTGCCTGGCTGCACGATGCCTGCGGACGCTGTGAACACTGCATTACCGGATGGGAGACGCTGTGCGAAACCCAGAACATGAGCGGCTACACGGTCAACGGCAGCTTCGCCGAATACGCCATCGGGCATGCCGACTATGTCGCGCGCCTGCCGGACAACGTCGACTTTCTTTCCATCGCCCCCGTTCTCTGCGCCGGCATCACCACCTACAAGGGCCTGAAGGAAACCGAGGCCAAACCGGGCGAATGGGTGGCCATCTCCGGCGTCGGCGGGCTCGGCCATGTCGCGATCCAGTACGCCAAGGCGATGGGGCTGCACGTGGTCGCGCTCGACGTGACCGCCGACAAGCTGGCCCTGGCGCGGGATCTGGGCGCGGATGTCGCGGTCGATGCCACCGACGCCACGGCCGTCGAGCAGGTCATCGATGAAACCGGCGGCGGCGCGCATGGCGTGCTGGTGACCGCGGTGTCGGTGCCGGCCTTCAACCAGGCCCTGTCGCTGGTCCGGCGGCGCGGCACCATTGCCCTGAACGGTCTGCCGCCGGGCGAGTTCAAGACGCCGATTTTCGACGTCGTGCTCAAGCGCCTCACGATCCGCGGCTCGATCGTCGGCACCCGCAAGGACATGGCCGAGGCGCTGGCCTTCGCGGCGGATGGCCACGTACGCCCGCATATCCATGAAACGCGGCTGGAAAACATCAACGATGTGTTCGCCGACCTTGCCGCCGGCACGGTCGATGGGCGTATGGTCATTCGCATGTAGCACAGGGCTCCCATCCTGAAACCCAGTCCGGAGGATGCGATATGCGCGCCATGGTTCTCGAAGCGCCCGGCCGGCCGCTTCGCCTCGACCCAGCCCGCGCCCGGCCCGAACCTGGTGCCGGCGAGTTGCTGATCCGGGTGCATGCCTGCGGGGTCTGCCGCACCGATCTGCATGTCGTCGACGGCGAGTTGCCCGAGCCCGCCGCCGCGCTCGTGCCCGGGCACGAAATCGTCGGCACGGTCGCGGCCGTCGGCGATGGCGTGGCCGACATCGGCATCGGCGCCCGTGTCGGCGTGCCCTGGCTCGGCTGGACCTGCGGCGAGTGCACGTTCTGTTTGAGCGGGCGGGAGAATCTTTGCGACCGCGCGCGCTTCACCGGCTATCAGATCGATGGCGGGTACGCCGATTATGCCGTCGCCGACGCCGGCTTCTGCTTCCCCATCCCGGCGGTATTCAGCGACCAGGCCGCTGCGCCGCTGCTCTGCGCCGGGCTGATCGGCTATCGGGCCTGGCGTATGGCCGGCAAGGCCCGGAATATCGGCTTCTACGGCTTCGGCGCGGCGGCCCATATCGCGATCCAGGTGGCGCGTTTTCATGGTCAGAACGTCTACGCCTTTACCCGCCCGGGCGACGCCGCGGGCCAGGATTTTGCCCGCGGGCTCGGTGCCGTCTGGGCCGGCGACTCGGAAACACAGCCGCCCGAAAAACTCGACGCCGCACTGATCTTCGCCCCGGTCGGCGCCCTCGTGCCCGCCGCGCTCGCCGCGACCGACAAGGGCGGCGTAGTGGTCTGCGCCGGCATCCACATGAGCGACATCCCGAGCTTCGCCTATCGCCTGCTCTGGGAAGAACGCACGCTGCGCTCGGTCGCCAACCTGACACGCCGCGACGGCGAGGAATTCTTCGAACTCGCGGGCCGGATTCCTATTCAGACCACGACCACGGCTTATGACCTGGAGCAGGCAAACGAGGCATTGAGCGCGCTGCGCGACGGGCGGCTCGAAGGCGCCGCCGTCCTGCTCACCAATGGCCACGACGCCCAGGATCCACGCGCGGAGGAATCGCGATCATGACCACGGACGATAGCCTCGACCACCATGACGGCCTCGACGCCCGCGCGACACAGCAGCAGGTGATCGATGCCCTCTGCTCGCCGGCATGCTATGCGCACCCCGTGGATACGGTGGTGCGCATCGACACCCATATTTCGACACTGCTGCTGGCCGGCGACTATGTCTACAAGATCAAGAAGGCACTGAAACTGGCGTTCGTGGACTACAGCACGCTGGCGCGGCGGCGCGCTTGCTGCGAAGCCGAGATTCAGCTGAATCGGCGGTTCGCGCCCGACCTCTATCTCGGCTGCGTGGCGATACGCGACGGCGACGACGGGCCGGGCTTTCGCGGCGACGGGCCGGTGCTCGAATATGCGGTCCAGATGGCGCGATTCGCCCCGGAAGCCCAGGGCGACGCCTGTGCGCGATCCGGACGGATCACCGCTGAAGCCGTCGACGGGCTCGCCGCCACCATTGCCCGCTACCACGAAAACGCCCCGACCGGCCCGCCCGAAACCCGCTATGGCAGTGCGGACTCGATCATGACCGCCGCACGGGCCAACCTCGATGAACTCGCTGCGCTGCTCGATCCGGCCGCCAATCCCGCATTCGCGTCATTGAACGCCTGGCTGCGCGATTGCTTCGCCGACGCGGCGCCCGAACTCGCGCACCGCCGGGCCGACGGTTTCGTGCGCGAATGCCATGGCGACATGCATCTGGCCAACCTGATCTTCCGGGCCGGGCGCTGGGAGGCCTTCGACTGCGTCGAGTTCGACCCCGCATTGCGCTGGCTCGACGTCATGGACGACATGGCGTTCACGCTCATGGATCTGCATGCCCACGGTCTGGCCGAAGCCGGGCATCGGTTTCTCAACCACTATCTCGAGATCACCGGCGATTACGACGGGCTGGCCGTGTTGCGGCCCTACCTCGTACATCGCGCGCTGGTACGCGAAAAGGTGGCGCGACTCACCGGCGACCGCCCCGACACCGATCGCGACCGGCCGCGCTATCTCGATACCGCGCATGCGCTGTCGATGGCGCGGCCGCGGCTCGTCATCACCCACGGCGTCTCCGGTTCCGGCAAGAGCTGGGCGGCGCAACGCGTGGCCGAGCATTTCGGCTACATCCGCATTCGCTCGGACATCGAGCGCAAGCGCATGCACGGGATTTGCCCGCTCACCCACCCGGCCGACGCGCCCGGCCACGGCCTGTACGACGCGCAGACCTCGGCGGCCACCTACCAGCGCCTGTTCGAACTCGCACAGACGGCGCTGCGCGGTGGATGGCCGGTCATTCTCGACGCCACCTTTCTCGATCGCGATCAACGACAGGCCGCGCGCGCTGTCGCCCACGAGGCGGACTGCCCGTTTCATATCCTCGACATGGATGTGTCGCCGGAAACCGCGCGTCGCCGTATACAGGCCCGCGGCACGTCGGATGCCTCCGATGCCGATACGCACATTCTGGACCACCAACTCACCAACTATCACCCGCTGGCGCGGCACGAGCGCGAAGACGCCCTGTGTACCTCGGGCGCATTCAGCGAATTGAGCGCGCTATTCGAGTCGCTCGAAGCCCGGGCCAGCGCTTGATCGACGCCGGCAGCTCAAGCGGTGCCGTCGGCTGCGATCAGGCGCTCGCAGTGACGTGCGATCTGCTGTTCCTCGTCGGTCGGAATCACCCAGGCGCGCACCGCACTGTCGCGGGTGCTGATCCGCAACGCATCGGCGGCATTCGCGGCGCGATCGATTGCCACGCCCAGCCAGGCCAGCGCGGCGAGGATTCGGTCGCGGATCGGCCCCGCATGCTCGCCAATCCCGCCCGTGAACACCAGCGCATCGACACCGCCGAGCGCTGCCGCCATGGCACCGATCTCGCACACGCAGCGATGAACGAACAACGCAACCGCTTCGGCCGCTTGCGGTGTGTCGCTGGCCAATAGCGCCCGCATGTCGTCGCTCAAGCCCGACACACCCAGCAGGCCCGAACGGTTATAAAGCATATCGTCGATATCGCCCACCGACTGCCCCGCCTGCTGCAGCAAGTACAGCAGAACGCCGGCATCCAGCGCGCCGCAGCGCGTGCCCATCGGCAGACCGTCGAGCGTACTGAAGCCCATCGACGTGGCCACACTGCGGCCAGCGTCCAGCGCGCACAGGCTCGCGCCGTGCCCCAGATGCGCCACGATCACGCGTCCCCGGGCCGCCGCCGGATCGATCGCGTGCAGACGGCCGGCGATGTATTCGTATGACAGACCGTGAAAACCGTAGCGCCGGACCCCCTGCTCGAACCAGTGTCGCGGCAATGCGAATCGTTGCGCCACCATCGGCTGGCTGCGATGAAACGCGGTATCGAAGCACGCAACCTGTGCCAGCGGGGGATGAAGGCGCGCGATGGTGCGGATACCGGCCAGGTTATGCGGTTGGTGCTGGGGCGCGAGCGGCACCAGCGTTTCCAGCGCGGCCAAGCTGGCGGAATCGATGCGCACCGGCGCGGCAAAGCGCGTTCCGCCATGCACCACGCGGTGGCCGACCGCCGTCAGGGCCGCCCCACCGGCGCTGTCTTCGCATGTGGCCAGCACCCGTTCGAGCGCCGCGGGGAGACGTTCGGGGCCATCGGGCAGATCCGTTTCCCGGCGCAACCGTCCCTCGGCATCGCACAAGTGCAGGCGGGCAGGAGTGTCGTGATAGTCGACGAATGCGCGCAGATGACGCACCAGCGCCCCGCCGCGGACACGGCCGAACAGCGCCATCTTCAGCGACGACGAGCCCGCATTGACGACCAGATAGCTCACGCGCGACTGCCTGCGCTGGCGCGCCGACGGCACACCGGGGCGGCCATTCGCGCCGCCCATTGACGCACGTCAACGCCGGGTGAATGCACACGGCCTATCGTTGGATTTTCGCACCAGGTAGAGCGTCCCATGCAATCACTTCCTCATCATTATCACGTCCATGCCCGGGGTTCGACGGAAGGCGAGATTCGCCTCGGCGCCGATGGACTGCCCGAACTCGCGGCCACCGCGCCGCCGGAATTCGATGGCCCGGCCGGCTACTGGTCGCCCGAGACCCTGCTGATGGCCGCCGTGGCCGGCTGTTTCGTGCTCACGTTCCGCGGCGTCGCGCGCGCCTCCAGGCTCGATTGGGCGCGCATCGAGTGCGACGTCCACGGCGTGCTGGAACGCCACGAGGGCCGCAACCATTTTTCGCGCCTCACCGTGAAACCGCATCTGGTGGTCCGCGACGCGGCCGACGAGCACCTGGCGCGTCAGTGTCTGGACAAGGCCGAAACGGCCTGTCTGGTCACCAATTCGCTGACCGCCGACATCCAGCTCGAGCCGCGTATCGAGGTGATCGAAGACGCCTGATCGGCCGCGGTACCGACATCCACCGGCGCCCATCACGCCGCGCGATCCGGCGCGGCGTCCTCACCCAATGCCTTGATCGCCTGGACCATCCGGGTAAGCACGGCCTGGGCATCGCCGTACACCATGTTGCAGTTGTCGGCATAGAACAATGCATTCTCCACCCCGGCATAGCCCTTGCCCTGGCCCCGCTTGATCACATAGATCTGATGCGCCCGATCGACATCGAGAATCGGCATGCCGTAGATCGGCGACGATTTCTCGGTGCGCGCCGCGGGGTTGACCACATCGTTTGCTCCAATCACCAGCGCGATATCGGTGTCGGCGAATTCCGCATTGATGTCATCGCGCTCATAGAGCAGGTCGTAGGGCACGCCGGCCTCGGCCAGCAGCACATCCATATGCCCCGGCATACGGCCCGCCACCGGGTGAATGGCAAATTTCACGGCCACGCCCGCGGCCTGCAGCAGTTTCACCAATTCATACAGCTTGTGCTGCGCCTGGGCCGCCGCCAACCCATAGCCGGGCGCGATGATCACCTTGCCCGCATAACGCATGGCGATGGCGGCGTCGCTGGCTTCCGTGGGCTTGAGACGGCCGCTCATCGCCTCGCCGGACGCTTCGGCGATATCGCCGAAATTGCTGAACAACACGTTGCGCACCGAGCGGTTCATGGCGCGTGCCATCAACAGCGTGAGCAGGGTGCCGGCCGAGCCGACCACCATACCGGCGATCATCAGCACCGGATTGCCGAGCACATATCCATCCAGACCCACCGCCAGGCCAGTGAAGGCGTTGTAGAGTGAAATCACCACCGGCATATCGGCCCCGCCGATCGGCAGCGTCACCAGAACACCGAGCGCGAACGCGGCCCCAAAGAACAACACGGCGAGCGCCGACGTTCCGGCGCCGCCCGGCATGATCAGGATACCGGCGCCGAGCAGCACCAGGGCCGCCAGCACGCCGGCGTTGATGAACTGTTGTCCGCGCACGCGCCAGGGTGCGCCCAGCCGGCCATCGAGCTTGGCCCAGGCCACGACCGAGCCCGATAACGATATCGAACCGATGGCGGCACCGAGCAGCGTGACGCCCCAGTGCGCCAGACCCGTGCCGGTGCCGGCGACCAGCTCGGCCGCCGCGATCGCCGCCGCGGCGCCGCCGCCCATGCCGTTGTAGAGCGCCACCATCTGCGGCATGGCCGTGATCGCCACGCGGCGGCCGGTCCACCCCGCCCAGCCCAGGCCGAGCGCCAGCGCGAGCGCGGCCAGCCCGATTTTCAGCCCCAGCCCGGCCCGCGCCGCCGCCGGGACATCCAGCACGTGGAAGAAACTGGCCACGATCACCACCAGCATGCCCACACCCGCGAGCACGATGCCGCCGTGCGCCGTGACCGGCGACGACATGCGCTTGAGTCCATAGATCAGCAGGAAGGCGGCGACGAGACCGGCCAGTTCGATGCACAGTTGTATATTCACGGGTGGTTCCTCAACCCGGCTTGCGATCGCTGGGTTTGAACATCTGCAGCATGCGCTCGGTGACCACGTAGGCACCCGCCACGTTGGCCGAGCCCAACAGCACGCCGATGAAACCGATGGCCATGCCGACAACGGAATGGGCATCGAGCAGTGCATACAGCGCCCCCACCACCACGATTCCGTGCACGAAATTGGAACCGGACATGAGCGGCGTGTGCAGAATCGCCGGTACCCGGGCGATCACCTCGTAGCCGGTGAATACCGCCAGCAGAAAGATATACAGGGCGATCACGCCGCCGATGGTCAGTTGTGCGTCCATACGGGCCTCGAGTCGATGCGTTATTCGGCAGTGACAGCGGCACTCGCGCGGGCCGGCTCGGCCGTGCCCCGCAGGCGCATGGCGGCCAGCACCTCGTCGGTCCAGTCCGGGGCGAGTTCGCCGTCGACGATCAATAGTTCGAGCAGGTTGCGCAGGTTGTGGGCGTACAGTTCGCTGGCGTGCTCGGCCAGCATCGACGGCACGTTGCACGGCGCGATCACGGTGACGCCGCCCTGGCGCACGGTCTCGCCGGGCCGGCTCAGCGCACAGTTGCCGCCACTGTCGGCGGCCAGATCGACGATCACGGCCCCCGGCTTCATGCCGGCCGCCTGTTCGGTGCTGATGAGCTCCGGCGCCGGGCGGCCCGGCACGGCCGCGGTGGTGATTACCATATCCGCGGCCTGAATATGCCGGGTCACGGCCCGGGCGACGGTTTCCTTCTCCGCGGGCGTCAGTTCCCGGGCGTAACCACCCTCGCCGCTGGCCTCCACGCCGGTATCGACGAAGCGGGCGCCGAGCGAAGCGGCCTCGGCGCGTGTTTCCGGGCGTACGTCGTAACCCGCGACCACCGCGCCCAGCCGGTGCGCCGTGGCGATGGCCTGCAAACCCGCCACACCCAAGCCCATCACCAGCACCGAGGCCGGCTGCAGGGACCCGGCAGCCGTGGTCATGCGCGGCAGAATCCGCCCCATTTGGGTCGCGCCCAGCAGCGGCGCGTAATAGCCGGCGAGCGCGGCCTGGCTCGACAAGGCATCGATGCCCTGCGCGCGGCTGATCCGCGGCACGCGCTCCATCGCCAGACAGATGACATGGCGCGCGGCAAGCCGCGCCAGCGCCGGCGCGGTTGTTGCGCCGCCGTGAGCGAAGCAGATCAGCAGGCTGCCCTCGCGCATGGCCTCGATGACACCGGGTTCCGGCAGCTGGACGGCGAGCACGATATCCGCGGCACTGACCAGCGCCGGGATGTCATCCACGATCTCCACTCCGGCAAACGCCTCGTCGCGACAGCCCATGGCCGCCCCGGCGCCGGCCTGCAAGGCCAGCCTGCAGCCCCATCGGGCCAACCGCTGGGCCACCGCCGGCACCATCGCCACGCGACGCTCACCGGGCTCGGTCTCACGCAATACCGCGACTCGAATCACCACGTCACCTGTCGGGCTGGTCCACAAATCAGGATCGATCATGCCGTGTGCCCGCGATGAGGCCTTGATTTCGGTCAAGTCATGCCGTCCGATCGGTCGCCGGCGGCGCGTCAGCGACCACGTTCTACCGCAGGCGGTGGGCTATTCCGTTGCGCCGTGGCCGGGATCGACTTGCGGCCCGCGCGCGGGCGGGCCGGCCGCCGCAAGGGCCGCAATCTCGGCGTCGGTGAACAGGCGCGAGCGCACGATGAAACGCACGCCATCGGCCGCTTCCAGGGAAAAGCTGTCGCCGCCCGCGGTCGTGACATCGATCGTGAGTTCGCATGACGCCCAATACTCGAACTGCGCCGGGCCGACGTAGAAGGGACAGCCTTCGATCTCGCCCAGCAGCACATCCCGGCTGCCCGCGCGGAAATCGGCCTGGCGCAAACACATCGGCGCGCTGCCCTCGCAGCAGCCGCCGGATAGATGAAAGATCAACGGTCCGTGGACGGCCGCCAGCCGGCGCACGAGCGCCGCCGCCCGCGGCGTGAATTGCAGTCGATCCGGCATACGACACCTCCCTCGACCCCGCGACCATCACCGGTGCACCCCGACGCTGGCGCCGGGGCGTTCGGGCTCAGCGATAGACCATGCCACCGTCGATGAGCACGGCCTGACCGGTCATGTAGTCGGAATCCGGGCCGGCGAGATAGGACACCAGTGCAGCCACGTCGTCGGGCGTCTCCGCTCGGCCGAGCGCAATGCCGCCCACGTATTTGTCGTAGGTTTCGCCCTTGGCTGCGCCCGTGAGCGAGGCGAACCGCGCATCGATCTCGTCCCACATGTCGGTGCCGACCACGCCCGGGCAGTAGGCATTAACGTTGATGCCCGAGGCGGCGAGTTCGCGTGCCGCGGCCTGGGTCAACGCCCGTACCGCGAATTTGGTGGCCGAATAGACGCCAAGCATGGCGAAACCCTCGTGGCCGGCAATCGAGGACGCATTGATGATCTTGCCCTTCTGGTTGCGCGCCCGGAATTTCTTCGCCGCCGCCTGGATGCCCCACAGCACACCCTCGATATTGACCCGGATGATACGGTCGACCTCTTCCGGCGTGACATCCAGGATCGGGTTCACCTGGGCGATGCCGGCATTATTGACCATCACATCGAATCCGCCGAGCTCGTGCTCGGCATGATCGACCGCCGCATGGACCTGATCGCGGTCCGAAACGTCGGCAACGAACGTGGTCACCCGCCGGCCGAGCGCCTCGATCTCGCGCGCCGCGGCCGCGAGCTTGTCGCCCTTGACATCGACCAGGGCGATATCCGCCCCGTCGCTGGCCAGCCGCCGGGCGATGCCCAGACCGATGCCCTGCGCACCGCCCGTGACCAGCGCGACCTTGTCTTCAATCGTCATCGTTCACTCCTTTTTCGCTAACAGTCGACGCAGAACCGGTGCCGACCCGGTCGTGATGACGCCCCGGTTCACATCCACCGCCGGCGCGCCACCCGTATCGATCCGTTCAGAACAAACCCATCGCTTTCGTGCTGTAGCTGACCAGCAGGTTCTTGGTCTGCTGATAATGATCGAGAATCATCTTGTGGGTCTCGCGCCCGAAGCCGGATTGCTTGTAGCCACCGAAGGCGGCATGGGCGGGATAGACGTGGTAGCAGTTGGTCCACACGCGGCCGGCCTGAATGGCGCGGCCGACGCGATAGGTATGATTGACGTTGCGCGACCACACGCCGGCGCCCAGCCCATAGAGCGTGTCGTTGCCGATTCGGATGGCGTCGTCCCTGTCCTTGAACGTCGTCACCGACAGCACCGGGCCGAAGATCTCTTCCTGGAAGATGCGCATCCTGTTCTGGCCGACGAAGACGGTCGGCTCGACGTAGTAGCCGTTGGCGAGCGCCTCGGCCACCTCGGCGCGTTGACCGCCGGTGCGACAGTCCGCGCCTTCCTGCTTGCCGACGTCGATGTAATTGAGAATCTTTTCGAGCTGGCCGGCCGAACACTGCGGCCCCATCTGGGTTTCGGGATCCAGCGGATCGCCGACCTTGATGGCGGCCACGCGGGCCACCGCCCGCTCCATGAACGCGTCGAAGATCGATTCCTGCACCAGTGCCCGGGACGGGCAGGTGCAGACCTCGCCCTTGTTGAAGGCGAACAACGCAAAGCCTTCCAGCGCCTTGTCGAAGAAGTCGTCGTCGGCGTCCATGACATCGGCAAAAAAGATGTTCGGCGACTTGCCGCCCAGTTCCATGGTCTGCGGAATGATGGTCTCCGCGGCGTACTGCATGATCTGGCGCCCAGTCGTGGTCTCGCCGGTGAACGCGATCTTGGCGATGCGCGGGCTGCGTGCCAGCGGGCCGCCGACTTCCGAGCCATGGCCGAACACGACATTCAGCACGCCGTCGGGCAACAGATCGCCGATCAGGTCCATGAGCACGGCCAGGCTCATCGGCGTATCCGAGGCCGGCTTGATCACCACACAGTTGCCCGCCGCCAGCGCCGGCGCCATCTTCCAGGCCGCCATCAGGAGCGGGAAGTTCCAGGGGATGATCTGGCCGACGACGCCCATCGGTTCCTTGAAGTGATAGGCAATCGTGTCGTGGTCGATCTCGCCGATGCTGCCCTCCTCGGCGCGGATGCAGCTCGCGAAGTAACGAAAATGATCGGCCGCCAGCGGAATGTCGGCGTTCAGCGTCTCGCGGATCGGCTTGCCGTTGTCGCGGGTTTCCACCCGGGCCAGCAGCTCGAGGTTGTCGGTGATGCGATCGGCGATGCGGTTGAGTATCGCCGCGCGCTGGCTCGGCGATTTCCGGGCCCACCCGGCCTTGGCGACATGCGCCGCATCCAGCGCATGCTCGACGTCCTCGGCATCGGAACGCGCGATTTCGCACAGCGCACTGCCATCGATCGGGCTGGCATCGCTGAAGTAGCGCCCGTTCGCCGGCGCGCGCCATTCGCCGCCGATGAAGTTGTCATAGCGTGATCGCAGAATGCTTTCATCCAGTCTTGCGGATTGCGTCGGGTTCGGCATGGGTCCACTCCTGCATGTAAGGCCGCCTGGGCCGGTGGTAACGCGTGTGGCGCGCGCGGCGCGCCACCATGCCAAGGAGTCTAGGCCGCTGCCGCGCGCCGTCTTTGATCCTGATCACAGCAGCAAGACCCGGCGCTGCGCCCGGGCGCGACGGGTGGGTTATTCGACGCCGGCCGGGCCAGTTGCCACTGCCGCTAAAAGACCGCGCGGCGCCAGCGCGCTGTCGGCGCGACTGGCAATCACGACCGGCACCCGGGCGCCGACCACAGCCGCCAGATGCGTACCGGCACGATACTCGATCTGCCTGGCCCGCATGTTGCGGGCTTCGAGATCCGGCACGACCCGAACATCGGCCTGGCCCGCCAGCACCGACACGGTGCCCTTGGCCCGTGCGAGGCGCCGTAAAGTGCCATCAGCCGTTTCTGAACGCGGTGTTGTGGCGCCCGCACCCCGCCGGGATCAAGCGCCGGGCCGGGCGCCCCGATACGCCGTCATCGATTGCGTGCGGCGCCGACGATAAAAAATCATGGATTGGGATAGTATCGAAGTTTCGGTGCGGAAAAGTATTGATCCAGATCACAAGTCCATTTCCCAGAACGCCTACATTCGACACATATTCATCGTCTCGCAGGGCTCAGGCCCAGGAGAAGTCAGATGTCGATTCCCCGAATGGCCACGGTGTCCGGTCGCCCCACCACGACCGCGCCGAGCCGCCCCTGGCCGCGACCGGCGGGGCCAACCACGGCCGGGCACGGCAAGTGTGTGGCCTGCATCTTCAAACCGCACTGCCTGCCCGCCGATCTCGACGGTGACAGCCTCAGTACCTTCGAGCATCAGATCTGGCGTTACTCGCGCCCGGTGAAAGCGGGCCAGACCCTCGTTCATCAGGGCGATGCAATCGATTCGCTCTATGCCTTGCGGGTCGGCTCCCTGAAGGCCTATATCGATGAGGCCGACGGCACCGAGCGGGTGATGGCCTTCCGGTTCCCCGGCGCGATCATCGGCCTTGCCGAACCGTACCAGAAGCAATGGGCGCGCAGCTTTGCGGCCCTCGAGGACAGCTGGCTGTGCCGCATCCCCTTGAACGCGATATACGATTCGCTGCAGCGCCAGTTGATTCGGCTGATGAGCGACTGTCTGCGGCGTGAGTACGAGTCGCATCTCACCCTGGCGCTGACCAGCGGCAGCCGAAGAGTCGTGTCGTTCCTGCTGGAGCTGAGCGGCATATTCAAGGCGCTGGGCCAGTCCCCGGGACATCTGCGCCTGCCCATGACTTACCTCGATGCCGCCAGCTATCTGGGCATGCGGCATGAGTCGCTCTCGCGCACGCTTTCCCAACTACAGAAACAGGGCCTGATCCGGAAAAGCGGCAAGGAGATTCATATCGACGATCTGCCCGGATTGAACCGCCTCAAGAACGACGACGCCGTCGTGCCCGCCGCCGACCGATTCATCACAAGGCCAAAATCGGATGACGGGTCCCCCGCGGCCGACCCGGGCCGAACCGATACCCGGCGACGTGCCATCATCTGAGACGGGCGCAGGCGACGGACGGGCTCAGGAGTCGTCGTTCGGCCGTTCCTGCAGCCGGTAGCCATCGAAGGCATTCACCGATGGCGGCTGCGCCTGGTTGTCGCCTTCCGGGTCGCGCCCCTGCAGCCGCTCGGCGAATGCCTGCAGCAGGGCCTCGCTCTGCGGCAGCGCCTCCAGCAGACTATGCCCGGTGCGGCCATGCGCCGCGAACAGCCTGATCAGCGCGGTGAGTTCCCGGCACGACGGCTCGGTCCGCCGCGCCGACACATGCGCCCGCAGACGCTGCCGACGCTGCAGGATGAGCTGTTCCTGGCGCCGCAGACGCAGCCACCGATGCCGATGGACGGGTGACGCCGTGCAGGGCTGCGGCTCGAGCAACGCCGTTTCAGCAGACAAGTAGGCATCCGCCCGGGCGCTGAATATCCGGAGGCGCTCGCCTGCGCGCGCCCATTCCGACGCTTCGATCGCCGTCTGCATCTCCTTGAGCAGCGATACGCAGTAGTGGTTGCCGAGCATCGCCAGAACTGAAAAAGTCGTCATCGATTGATTTTATCATGGAACATTCGATTATCTTTGCGCTCCGGGACGCCGATCCCCTTGACTTCGCTCAATAATCGGCTGTCTACGCCCGCACTGTCGACACTGGATAAACGGTCGCAGATCACCGGCACATCCGGCACCCCGGCAACGGCGCGGCCCCGACCGCAAGCATACGCGCCCGGAGCCAACGGTCGCGCAAGACGCTGCGCCGGCGGCGCCGCTCAGTACGTCTCGGACCAGTCCTCGGTGGCGCATCGGGTCAGGCGTGCCGGATCCGTGAGGGTCACGTTTTTGCCTCGCACGGTGAGCATTCCCGCCGTCTGCAAACGGCGAAAGGCGCGGGATACGGTTTCCTGGGTCAAACCCAGATAGTTGGCAATCTCGGCACGCGACATGGGCAGCCGCAGCACGGTCGCGGCGCGCCCATTGCGGCCCAGCCGACAGCTGAAACTCAGCAACAGGATGGCGAGGCGTTCTATCGAGCGTCGCTGGTTGACCACCAGCAAGAGCTGCTCGTGTTGTGCCAGGGCACGACCGACCAGGTCCACGAACGCGTCGCGCAAGGCCGGCGCCTGGTGCATCGCTTCCTGCAGGCGGTGCAGCGGGAGGACGCGGACCCGGCTGGCGGTCACCGCGCTGGCCATACAGACGTGTTCACGTCGGGGCAGCGCATCCAGCCCCGCCAGCTCGGTGGGAAAATGAAATCCGGTGATCTGTTCGCGCCCTTCATTATCGACAATGACGGTTTTGAGCAGCCCGTACGTGACGCAGTACAAGGCGTGCATGCCGTGGCCCTGGCGGAACAGCGTTTCGCCGCGGACCAATTGACGCTCGCGCCACACTTCGTCGCCCAGCTGAGCCAGCGCAAGCGGGGACAGCGAATGCGGCAGGCAGAGCTCGTGGATGCTGGCGTTGCGGCTGTAATGCAGCAAGTCGGCGACGCGCAAACCCGGGTCGGATGCATGCTCGGTCATGCCTCAACACGCCACTAGCGTGGGCACCATCATGTTGCGCATCAGCGCCCGGCTCGTGGCGCCGACCACCAGTTTGCGCAGCCTGGCGTGTCCGTATGCCCCCATGCAGAGCAGATCCCCGCCCTTGTCCGCGACCACGGAAAGCAGCACTTCACTGACTTCCAACGCACCCGCCGCGACCGTCGTGATCGAGGCCTCGACCCGATGGCGCGCGAGATACGATGCGATGTCATCGCCGGTCACGGGGGCGACGGTCCCGGGCGGGCGCGTTGTCTCGGTCACGATGACGATATCGACAGCTCGGGCATGCATCAGCAGGGGCAATGCCGCACTGACCATGCGCGCCGACTCGGGCGATGCATTCCATGCCAGCACCACACGGCTGCCCACGCTGGAAAACCGATCCGCACGCGGGACAACCAGCACGGGACGCCCGGACAGCAGCGCGATGTGCACCGGCGCGTCGTAGCCGGCGTACCGCGAGCCATCGTTCGGATCGAACTGCCGGGTCATGATGAGATCCGAGTAAAGCCCCTCCTGCGCGATGGTATCGACCCACGACCCGGTTGCGGAAAACCGGCGCCAGGCCACATCCGGATATTGCTGCGCCAGCGCGTCGAATTCATCCATCGCCGCAGCGCCCTGGGCCGAGGCACGACTCGGATTGTCGGCATCGGCCGCGCCGAGATGCACGGCCGTAACCTGGGCGCGATGCTCACGTGCCAGCAGCAGCGCGTATTCACATACGGCCGCTCGTTCGCGGCGACTGCTCACGTCCAGCAGAATATGGGTGTAATTCATCATCGTCCCGCCCTCGATCCCGGGGCCGCGTCACGGGCCCCGCATTCATCCGCAGGCATCATATGCCGGCCCGCCGGGGTCAAGATTAAACAGGCCCCGCCCGGCGTGCATGCCTGACCGGCCGCGATGGCCCGCCGCGTCGCCGGCGCCGCGGCCTTCCACGCATGCACTGTAACGCCGCCGCAACCAGACTGAATGAGTCGCCACATCAGGACGTTGACTCCGGTCAACGACGTGGGCCGCGCCGAACGGGCAACCGCCCCATGATCGGCACCGGACACCCGCCGCCCCAGGCCGTGTACGCCGGATCGCATGATCGCCGTGTGGTATTCATGACATAAGTCATAAAACACGATGTGGGCGTGGCTAGCATGGGGTCCTCGTCCGACCACTTCGATTCCAAGCATGAAAGCGTCGACCCGGGACCCGACATGCCGCCCGCCCCGCGCGGGCCGGATCGACCGGCCCTCGGCGCGAACGCGTCGAAACGGCAATTGCCATGCATGCGTGTTCAAGTCGGGCTGCCTGCCGGCCGAGCTCGAGGACCAGCACCTGACCCGCTTTGAACAGACAGTCGGGCGCCCACAGCACCCACTGCGCGCCGGCCAGATACTGGTGCGCCAGGGGGACCCGATCGATACCCTGTATGCCCTGCGCGCCGGCGCCATGAAGGCTTTTTTCGACGCCGCCGATGGTACCGAGCGCGTGATGGCCTTTCGGTTCCCGGGGACGATCATCGGCCTGGCCGAGGCCTATCAAACGCGCTGGTCGCGAAGTCTTTCCGCCCTGGAAGACTCATGGCTGTGTCACATCCCGCTGCATGCGATCGACAATGTCCTTCAGCGCCAGTTGATGCATTTGATGAGCCGGTCCCTGCGGCGTGAATACGAGGCGCATCTCACGCTTGCCCTGAACGGCGGCGCGCGAAGAGTCATTGCGTTTCTGCTCGACCTGAGCGCGATATTCAGCGCCCGCGGGCAATCGGCCGTTGATCTGCGGCTGCCCATGACCTACCTCGATATCGCCAGCCATCTCGGCATGCGTCATGAATCCCTTTCGCGCACACTCTCGCAACTCGAACAACAAGGGCTTATTCAAAAAAGCGGCCGGATCATACATCTGAGCGATATCGACCGGCTGCGCCGTATCAAACACGAGATGGAAACACCGTGATCACGATGGCCATGCGCCCCGGCGCCAGCCGATGCCGGGGTTTTTCAGTTGTTCTTGTGCCAGTAATAGGAGCGCTCCCCGCCGGGACTGGCCTCGATCCGCGTACCGGCACGGCCCACAAGCAACAGTTCCGCATCGTTGAGGCGCCCGATCGCCGCGAAGCCGCCGGTCTCGCGAACAAACGCCTGGGCTGCGGCGATCTTCGGCGCCATGGAACCACCGGCAAACGTAATATCGTCCAGCGCGTCGGCGCCGACACGGCGCAGACGGCGGGCCTGCGGGGTACCGAAATCGGTCTGTACCGCATCGACATCCGTGAGCATCAATAACGCGTCCGCTTTAAGCTGGCGGGCCAGCAGGGCGCTGGTCGCATCCTTGTCGATGACCGCCTCGACGCCGGCATAGCGGTCATCCTCACGTCGCACCACCGGAATCCCCCCGCCGCCGGCGCAGATCGGGATCATGCGATGCCTGAGCAACAGGCCGATTGCGTCCAGCTCCAGAATGCGCCGCGGCGCCGGCGACGGCACCACCCGGCGATACGACGCCCCATCGGCGGCAATGTTCCAGCCATGTCGGACGGACAGGGCGTCGGCCTCGTGGCGGCTATACACCGGACCAATCGGCTTGGAGGGCGTTGCGAACGCCGCGTCATGCCGATCCACCTCCACCTGGGTCAGCAACGTCACCACGCGACGATTCAGCGGCAGTACGTTGGCCAGTTCCTGCTCCAGCAGATAGCCGATCATGCCCTCGGACTCGGCCCCCAGGACATCGAGCGGATACGCCTCGTCCGCCTTGTAGGCGTCGTTTTGCAACGCCAACAGTCCGACCTGGGGCCCGTTGCCATGCGCGATCACCAGTTCGTGACCGGCGGCCACGATGGGCAGCAGCGCTTCGGCCGCCACCCGGGCATTCTCGCGTTGATTTTCGGCACTCAGGGGCTGTCCGCGCCGCAGTAGCGCATTCCCGCCGAGTGCGGCCACGACCCGCATCTCAGCGCCCCAGCGTGGCGACCATGATCGCCTTGATGGTATGCAGCCGGTTCTCGGCCTGATCGAATACGATGGAGTGCCCGGATTCGAAGACCTCGTCGGTGACCTCCATCGCCTCGAGACCGTGGGTCTGAAATATCTTCTCGCCGTAGGTGGTCTCGCGGTTGTGGAACGCCGGCAGGCAGTGCATGACGCCTACGCCCGGGTTGCCGGTCAGATCGAGCATGCGCCGATTGATCTGGTACGGCTGCAGCAAGTCGATCCGCGCGGCCCAGGCCTGTTCCGGCTCGCCCATCGAAACCCATACATCGGTGTAGAGAAAATCCACGCCGGCCACCGCCTCGCTCACGTCATCGCTGACCCGAATACGCGCGCCGGTGTGCTCAGCGAGCTCGCGGCAGTATGCCAGGTGCTCGGCAGCCGGCTGGCGCGCGGCCGGTGCCGCGATATGACACCCCATGCCGAGCTTGGCGGCGCCCACCATGAGCGATATGGCGACGTTGTTGTGGCCGTCGCCGACGAAGCAGAAAGTGATGTCCTTGAGCGGCTTGTCGCTGTGCTCGCGCATGGTCAGGAAATCGGCGAGCACCTGGGTCGGATGGAAGTCGGCCGTCAGCCCGTTCCAGACCGGTACGCCGGCATACGCTGCCAGCTCTTCGACGATGTTCTGGCCGAAACCGCGATACTCGATGGCATCGAACATGCGCCCGAGCACCCGCGCGGTGTCCTTGATGCTTTCCTTGACTCCCATATGCGACCCGCTCGGGCCGAGATAGGTCACATGCGCGCCCTGGTCGTGGGCCGCGACCTCGAAAGCGCAGCGCGTACGGGTGCTGTCCTTTTCGAACAACAGCGCGATATTGCGACCGAGCAGCCGCGGCTGCTCGGTGCCGGCGGCCTTGGCCGCCTTCAACTCGCGCGACAGATCGAGCAGATAGCCGATCTCCGCCGGACTGAAATCCTTGAGGGTGAGAAAACTGCGGTTGCAGAGATTGAAAGGCATAATCGGATTCCTTGGGAACAGGCGAACTAGACGGGATCGCGCTCGAGCGGGCAGCTCATGCAGTGCGCCCCGCCACGTCCGCGCGACAACTCGAAGCCGGGGATGGTGATCACCTCGACGCCGGCCTTGCGCAGCTGGGTATTGCTGTAGACATTGCGGTCGTAGGCGACAACCACGCCGGGCGCGATCGCCAGTACGTTGTTGCCGTCGTCCCATTGCTCGCGTTCGGCTTCGTATTCGTCGCCGCCGGTGGCGATCACGCGCAGCGTCCTGACCCCGAGCGCATCCGTCACCGCGTCGAGGAAGCTGGTCTCGGGGCGCAGATCGAGCGTGCCTTCGCGCTCGCCGGGGCGAAGGCTCCAGGTCCGGAACGATTCGACGGCGGCGGGAAACATCGTCGCCGCATCGCGGTCGAGCAATGTGAATACCGTATCCAGGTGCATGGCCGCACGCGCCTTGGGGAACGCGGCGGCGATCACGCGCTCGGCCCCGCCGCCGGCGAACAGATTCAGCGCCAGCGCTTCGACCGCCTGTGGCGTCGTGCGCTCGCCCATGCCGACAAGCACGGTGCCCTGGCCGATGGGCATGACGTCGCCGCCCTCGATGGTCTGGCCGTCGTAGCTGCGTGCCTCGTCACCGAACCAGAACGCAAACGGCTGATCGCGGAACAGTGGGTGGAAGCGATAGATCGCCTGGTAATTGAGTGTTTCGCGGCGCCGCGCCGGCTTGGCCATCGGGTTCACCGAGACGCCGCCGTAGATCCAGCATGAGGTATCGCGCGTAAACAGATGATTCGGCAGTGGCGGCAGGATGAAGTCGTGGCCATCCATGACTTCGGTCGTCAGGCCCGTACCGTGGAACGGGCTCTCGGCGCGGGCAAGGCCGCCGATGAGCAGGTCAGTCAGTTCCCGGGCCGGCAGCTCGGCGAGATAGGCCCGCACTTCGGCGCACAGCGCGACACCGATATTGCCGGGCGTAATCGCGCGCTCGAGCAACCAATGCCGCGCCTCGGCATCCTCGAGGGTCTCGGTGAGCAGGTGCTGGAGATACAGCACTTCGACGTCGCGCTCGCGCAGCGAATCCACGAACACATCGTGCTCCTCGCGGGCGCGCTTGACCCAGAGCACATCGTCGAACAACAGGGCTTCGCGGTTGCCCGGCGTCAGCCGGCGCAAACTCAGATCGGGACGATGGACCAGCACGCGCCGCAGCGTGCCGACTTCGGAATGGGTGCCCAGCTGGCTCATGATCTAACTCCTCGGAACGGACAAACGTCGACGCGCGCGGCGGCCCGCCGCATCGATGCCGGGTAGACGGCGCCCGCCGACGCCGACGCGGCTCATTCGTGCACCACATAGGTGTACAGCCGCGTGCGACCATCGCCTTCGGCGACCGCGTACAGGCCCTGGATTTCGTTGGCAAAACCGGCGAAGCGATTGGCCGCGGCCTCGAACACACGGAAATAATCGAGCATCGGGCGGGCCGCTTCGTCATAGCGCTCGCCGGGCACGATGACGCCGATGCCCGGCGGATAGACCAGCGCGAGCGTGGCCGCGATACGGCCCTCGATCTCGTCGATCGGCAGAAAATCCACGTCGTTTGCAATCAGGCGGTCGGTCGCCTGCTTGGGCGTGAGCGCGATCTCGGGAAAATGGGCGACACGGAACTGTTCACGTTGCAGGCTGGCGGTGTCGGCATCGCGATAGAAGGCATGCATCTCGGCGCACAAATCGCGCAGGCCGAGACCGGCGTAGCGCGCGCCGTGCGCCGCCACGAATGCCGGAATCACCGCGTCCAGCGGCGCATTGGCATCATGCAGCCGTTTGAAGGCAACCAGGGCACTCAACAACGTACCGGCCTTGCTCGCCTCCAGGCCCGGCGTCAGCAGGAACAACAGGCTGTTGAGATCGTTCTTCTCGGGCACGATGCCCTGCTCGCGCAGATACTGCGCCACCACCGGGGCGGCAATACCGTGCTCGGCGTAGGCGCCGGTGGCCGGATTCAGCCCCGGCGTGAGCAAGGTAAGCTTGTTCGGATCGGTCATCGCATAGCCCGGCACGAGATGGCCGAAGCCGTGCCAGTCCGCCCCGGGGGCGAGCGCCCAGCAGGCCGGGTCGCTGGCCAGCCGATCGGTCTCGATGTCCGCCCAGGCGACCTCCTCGTCGATGGCTTCCCAGGGGCCCGACTGTGACAACCACAGCCGATCCGGCACGAAGGGATCGAAGAACCAGCGCTTCGCCCGATCGGATTCGGTTGTCTCGTAATGGTGCTTGAGCTGGCGAATCTTCTTGCGCAGCTCGATGCCCAGACGAATGGTCTCGTCCCAGAGCACCTGACCGGAACGCCCCTTCATCATCTGCGCGCCCACATCCAGCGAGGCGAACAAGGGATAGTAGGGCGACGTCGAGGCATGCAGCATGTACATCTCGTTGAAGCGACGATGCTCGATGCAGCGTTTCTGGCCCGCGATATGCGCGTCGCGCACATGAATCTGCGACGCCTGCGAGAACCCGGCGAGCTGCTTGTGGGTCGACTGCGTGGCGATGATGCCGGGCTGCTTGTCGCCCAGGGATTCCAGCCCCATCGCGAAATGACCCGCAAACAGCGGGTGGAATTTCATGAAACCGGCCCAGGCTTCGTCGAAAAGAATGTAGTCGCAAAGCGGGCCCAGTTTTTCCAGGATCATCTGCGCGTTGTAGATGCTGCCGTCGTAACTGCATTGTTCGATCACGGCGACACGGAACGGCCGCTCGCGATCGGCGATCGAGGCATCGGCGACCAGCGGATTGCGGCGAATCGACTCGCGGATGCGGTTTTCATCCAGTGCGTCGTGATCGATCGGCCCGATCAGGCCGTAGCCGTTGCGCTGGGTCGGCAGATAGACCGGAATGCCGCCGGCCAGCACCAGCGCGCCGTGATGGGCCGACTTGTGGTTGTTGCGATCGAACAGCACCAGGTCGTCGCGGCCGACCAGGGCGCTGAGTACGACCTTGTTCGACGTCGAGGTGCCGTTGAGCACGAAATAGGTGCGGTCGGCACCGAAGATCTTCGCTGCCTCGCGCTGGGCTGCCAGCGCCGGGCCTTCGTGGGTGAGCAGATCGCCGAGTTCGACCACCGAGTTGTCCAGGTCGTTACGGAAGATCGCTTCGCCGAAATGTTCGACGAACACCCGCCCGATCGGGCTTTTGCTGTAGAACACCCCGCCGTTGTGCCCCGGACAGGTCCAGACCTGGTTACCCTGTGCCGCGTAATCGACCATCGCGCCGAAGAACGGCGTCTTGAGCGATTCCGCATAGCCATGCAGGTGGCGCGCCAGGTTCTCGGCAATGAACCCCGGCGAATCCTCGGACAGGAAGATATAGCCGGTCACCCGATCGAGCGTGGCCTCCGAAATCGCGGCCAACTGCATGCGCTCTGTCAGCAGAAAAATCGGGCATTCGAGCCCCCGTTCGCGCACCCAGGCCACCAGGGCGTCCGTGTGTTCGGTATCGCCCTGCTCGTCCCACTGCAGCACGAGACAGCCGAATGAGGCATTGCTGCGGATGAGAAAACGCGTCTCCTCCACCGAGGCGGCCCGAGCTACCTCATAACCCAGTTCCTGGATCGCGTCCACGATCCTTTGCAGGTGGCGTCGTTCGGCTGTGTCCCGGCCGCCGTCGGCACCGTAGAACAGAAACTGGAACAGATGATCGTAGGACATCGGGGTGGCCTTGATGGCAGACATGGAATTGCGGATCAGTGAGGGCGCGGCCATACTCAGCCGATGCCGACGGTGCCGGTGACAATCAGCGCCAGCGCGACCGCGGCCACCCCCACAAGGCCAATGCTGGCCGCGCTCTCACGACGACTGAACACGGGCATATCCGGGCTGTTGTGGCGCCGGGTGTACCAGTACACCGGGATGCCGAGGGCGAAGATGATGGTCGACAACAGAATGAATTGCGGGCCGGCCGCGTACAGCATCCACACGGCGTAGACCGTGCCGAGGATGCCGCTGATCAGCGCCGGGCGCCGGTGTTCGTGACCATGGGCCTCGGCAAAAGCCGGCGTACGCGCATAGCGCCACAGATAGGCGGTGCTCGCCAGATAGGGCGGCAACACCATCACGCCGGTGATCGCCACCAGCCACAACCACGCGTTATGCGCGAACAGCACCACGAACATCGTGGCCTGCATCACCGCCGAGGATAGCCACAGCGACGGCGCCGGCGAGTGATGCCGGTTCTCATGCCCCAGCGCCGCCGGGAACACGCCATCCTTGGCGCCCTCGAACGGCAGTTCGGCCACCATGATGGTCCAGGCCAGCCAGCAGCTCAGCAGCGAGACCAGCACGGAAAGAATCATGGCGAAGGCACCCCAGTTGCCCACGGCCTGCTTGAGCACATACGCGGTTGAGGGGCCCTTAAGAGCGGCCAGTTCCGGCTGCGACAACAGCGCGAACGGCAGCACCGACACCAGGAAATACAGAAGCAGACAAAGGATGAGCCCGATAAAGGTCGCCCGGCCGACCTCCTCTTTGTTCCGGGCACGGCCGGAGACGACAACCGCGCCCTCGATGCCGATGAATACCCAGAGCGTGACCATCATCGTGCTCTTGACCTGTGTCAGCAGGTTACCGAGATGCAGCTGGCGTCCCCAGATGTCGCTGGAAAACTGGGCACTATTGAAGAATACGGCCAGAATGACGATAAAAGCGATGATCGGCACGATCTTGGTCGCTGTCGCGATCGCGTTGAGGAACGCCGCGCGCTTGACACCCAACAACACCACGAAGTGCATGGCCCAGATCAACAGCGAGCCGCCGATGATCGCCGGCCAGCCAGTGGCCACGTTCGGAAAGTAGTAGCCGAATGTCTGCATGACGAGCACAGCGAACGCCACGTTGCCGAAGGCCGCGCTGAGCCAGTAGCCCCAGGCCATCTGAAAGCCGGCGAAGCGCCCGAAACCTTCGCGCGCGTAGGTATAGATACCGGCATCCAGGTCCGGGCGCTTGTCGGCCAGGGTGCGGAAGGTATTGGCAAGGAAGAACATGCCGACGCCGGTCACGACCCAGGCGATGACCACCGCCATCAGCGACGCCCCGACCGCCATGTTCTGCGGCAGGTTGAACACCCCGCCACCAATCATGGCGCCCACCACCATGCCGACCAGGCTGATCAGGCCGACCTTGCGGCCGGCCGGCTGTTCCGCCACGGCGACCTTGTCCTCGACTAGCGCACTCATGCGTCCAACCTCCGCGTGGCCGTTTTCGGCCTCGAAAATTTGTTAACCCCCACCAAACCGGGCCATCGATGACAAGACCGGGCTCGAAAACAAAGATAGAGGGCTTTGCCGGTCGCCGAATTGACCGGCGTCAACTCCAACGCGGAAAGTCGCTCAATCGATGCAAATACACGGCACGCTATAGCGTGGGCCGTCATCGGACTCGGCGATCGAAAGGCCGTGCACTTCGCCGGCGAAGCCCGGAAACTCCACTTCGGTTGCTCGACAGAATTCCAGATAGGTCTCGATCGCGCGCTCCGCCCTGCCAAAGCGCTCGCCCGGCATGATGAGTGGGATGCCCGGGGGATACGGCACCAGCATGACGGCGGCGATCCGCCCTTCGAGGGCATCGATCGGCACGTTGTCCACACGTCGGCGCACGAGTGCGTCGTAGGCCTCGGCCGGCGTCATCGCCGCGTCGGGGATGGTGGTGTAGATCTCCTGCATCAGACGCAGCGCGCTGCGGCGCGCAATCAACGCGTGCATGCGCTGACAGAGATCGCGCAGCCCGAGCCCGGCGTAGACCGCTTCGTGCTCGGCGTACAGCGCGGGAAACACCTGCGCGACCGGCGCGTTGGTATCGAACAGCGCCTTGAACTCGAACAGCTCGGCGAGCAGGCTGCCCCACTTGCCGCGGGTGACCCCGATCGAAAACAACACGAGGAAGGAGTACAGGCCGGTCTTTTCGACCACCAGGCCGCGATTCCAGAGAAACCGTGCCACCACGGCCGCGGGTATGCCCCACCCGCCCGACACGCCGTCTGCGCCGATGCCGGGGGTGAGAATCGTGACCTTGATCGGATCCAGCATCACATGGCCGCTGGCCAGCACATCGAAGCCGTGCCAGTCCTCGCCGTGACGCACCCACCAGTCCGCCGGTGCCAGCGTTTGCGCCGGGTTGCCAGCCGTCGTCGGCCCCGGCTCGCCGATCGCCGCGGGCGATTGCCATAGTTGAAACCACCAGTCCTGGCTACTCAGTTCCGCGGCGACTTGAGCGAAGCGTTGGCGAAACGCCAGGGCTTCGTTGAGCGTGTCGTCGATCAACGCCTGACCGCCCGGGCCGCGCATCATGCGGGTGGCCACGTCCAGCGACGCGATGATGCCGTACTGCGGCGAGGTCGACGTATGCATCATGAACGCTTCGTTGAAGCGCTCGGCATCATGCGGCTGTTCGTCGGTCTCGCGTACATGCACCATCGAGGCCTGCGAGAACGCGGCCAGCAGCTTGTGCGTGGATTGCGTGGCGAACGTGGCCGGCTGGCCCGGGCGCGCGGCGCCTTCGGCCATGCCGAAGCGCCCGGCATAGAATGGATGAAACCGGGCGTAGGCGAACCAGGCCTCGTCGAAATGCAGCACGTCCACGGTCCCGGCCAACGTCTCGCGTAGAGCGTCGATGTCGTAGCACAGCCCGTCGTAGGTGGAATTGGTGATCACCGCCAGCCGGGCGTGTGCCTGGCCGGCCGGTACCAGCGGATGCGCCGCCAGACGCTCGGCGATGCGTTCGGCGGTGAGTTCCGCGCGCGGAATCGGGCCGATGATGCCGTAGGCATTGCGAGTGGTCGGCAGATAGATCGGTATCGCGCCGGTCATGACGATCGCGTGCAGGATCGACTTGTGGCAGTTGCGATCGACCAGCACCACATCGCCGCGCGCGACGTTGGCATGCCAGACGATCTTGTTGGCGGTCGACGTACCGTTGGTGACGAAATAGGTGCGATCGGCGCCGAAGGTCTCCGCCGCCTCGCGTTCGGCAGCGCCGACCACGCCGGAGTGTTCCAGCAGCGAACCCAGCTCCGGCACGGATACCGACAGGTCCGAACGCAGCACGTTCTCGCCGAAATATTCGAAGAACGCCCGGCCCACCGGCGACTTGAGAAACGCCACCCCGCCGCTGTGGCCCGGCGTGTGCCAGGAGTACTTGTACTGTTCGCCGTAGCGCACGAGCTCGGCAAAGAACGGCGGCAACAGCCGGTCCAGATATTCGCTGGCCGCCTCCTCGATATGGCCGGCGATGAAGACCGGCGTATCCTCGAGCTTCCAGAAATACCCGCGCACATGACGCAGCGCCTCGATGCTGATCGACTTGAGCGCGACCTTGTCGGTGCACAGAAAGATCGGGACCTCGGCATTGCGTGCGCGCACGCGCTCGATCAGCGTTTCGAGCGGCCCGCTCGATGCCACGCCGTCAATGTCGCCATTGATGACGACCGTGCTTATTTCCGGATGCGCCTGGATCAGGGCGGCGCCGTCGGCCGCACTGGCCGCATGCAGCACCGTGTGCAATCCCTCTTCCAGACGTCTTTTCAGGGCATGCACCATCTGGCCGCCGGCTCCCGTCTCCCGCCACTCGGGATCAATGATCAGGATCGGGAAATGCTGTCTCCAACTCATGACAAACCACTCGTATTCGATCCGGATCGGTGCATCTATTCCGGCACTCTGGGGTTGGCCACCCGCTCGCGGCGCGACCGCGTTGCATCGATCCGCGACAAGCGGCCGGCGCAACACACGGCGTGACCGATCCGAAGCGGCGAGTGCGTACGAAAGACGAACGGTTGGGCCGATCGCTTCGCCATACTCGAAGCCGTTGGGGACTGCAGCCCGGACCTGCACTGCAGCCGGCCTTCGTGAGGCCCGGATGGCTAAGATATGCCACAACCTAGACCTTGCGCGACGAGCGGCTGTTGATCTCGGTCAAATGGATAGCGGCGACACGGTGCCGGGCGCGAGCTCAGGCCATCGTGGCGATGGTCTTTCGAAAGCGAACCAGCGATGCCGCGAACAGCACCGTGCCGATGGCCACGATCGCAGCCAGTTGCGGCCAGACCGTGGCCATTCCGGCGCCACGGTAAAGCACGGCCTGGGCCAGCGAGACGAAGTGCGTCGTGGGAGCGGCCAGCATTATGTCGGCGACGGCCGCCGGCATGCTTTCGCGCGGTGTCATGCCGCCGGACAGGATCTGCAGCGGCAACAGAATCAGAATGATCAACAGGCCGAATTGAGGCATCGAGCGCGCGAGCGTGCCCAGAAAGATGCCCATCGACGTCGTGGCGAACAGATGCAGAGCCACGGCGCACAGAAACAGCAGCGTCGAACCGTGGGTCGGCACGGCCAGCAGACCGCGCACGATGAAGAACAACGACAACGCGGCGGCAGCCAGTACCACAAGCGCCATTGACCATACCTTGCTCAGCATGATCTCCAGCGGCGTGACCGGCATGACCAGCAGATGCTCGACCGTGCCGTGCTCACGTTCGCGAATGAGTGCCGCCCCGGTCAGGACGATCGAAAGCATGGTGATGTTGTTGATGAGTTCCATGACCGCCCCGAACCACGCCTCGCTGAGCTGCGGATTGAAGCGGGCACGCAGCACGAGACCGATGGGCGACACGGGCTCACTCTGCCGGCGGCGCACGAAATCGGCGATTTCGTCGTTGAGAATGCTCTGAATGTAAGCATTGCCTGTGAACGCCTGGCGAACCTGGGTGGCGTCGACATTGAGTTGGATCTGCGGCCGCCGCCCTGCCATGACATCGCGCTGGAAATGCGGCGGAATATCGAGCGCAAAGGTGTCGCGCCCGGCGTTCATGCGTGCGTCCATCTGCCCCGGACTGATCAGCGCCGGGCGCTGGAAGTACGGCGGTTGAAAGGCGTCCACGATCCGCCAGGACAGCGCTGAGCCGTCCTCATCGACGATGGCGATGGACGCGTTGTGCAGCGACTCGGGCATGGCAGTCGCCGCGCTGTAGATCGCGAACGTGAAGGCATAGACGATCAGCACCAGCATCATCCGGTCGCGCGCGAGGCTTCGCAGCTCCTTGATCCCCAGGTTCCATATATTCGCCGTACGCATGTTCAACGCGCCTGTTTGCCGAGCAGCACGACCGTCAGCGCCAGCAGGACCGGCACGCTGAGCAACAGCGGCCAGAACGAGCCGTACAGATCGGCGAAACCCAGCCCCTTGGAGAAGGTGCCGCGGGCGATGGTGACGAAATGGGCGGTCGGATAGATCTCGCCGATCACCCGGCCGGCGCCTTCCAGCGAGGACACCGGGTTGATCATCCCGGAGAAACTGACCGCCGGCAGCAGGGTCAGCACGGCCGTGCCGAAGATGGCCGCGATCTGGCTGCGCATGAAGGTGGAGATCAACAGACCGAGCGCGGTCGCACTGGTGACGTAGATCAGCGCCGCTGCCGTCAACGCGACCAGGCTGCCCTTCAGCGGTACCCCGAACAACGTGACCGCAAGCAACGTCAGCAACGCGAAGTTGAGCATGGCCAGCACGACATACGGCAGCTGTTTGCCCAGCACGAACTCCAGGCGCGTGGTCGGCGTGACATAGAAATTCGTGATCGAACCCAATTCCTTTTCGCGCACCACGCTCAGCGCGGCAAGCATGGCGGGAATCAGCATCAACAGCATCGGGATCACGCCCGGTACCATTGCCGTCAGGCTCTCGACATCGGGGTTGTAGCGATAACGCGTCTGGATGTCGACCCGCCCGGCGGCGGCTCGGCCACGCCCGGCCTGGCGGGCGAGGTGCGCCAGCCAATGCTGATGCATGCCCTGGACGTAGCCGCGCACCGTCTCCGCCCGGCTCGGCATGGCGCCATCGATCCAGGCCCCCACGTCGACCGGCCGACCGCGCATGATATCGCGGGCGAAGTGCGGCGGGATCTCGATCGCCAGGCTCAACTCACCACTGCGCATGCGTCGATCGAGATCTGCGTAGTCGGTAATCGGCGGCTTTTCGGTGAAATAACGCGAGCCCGCGATACTGTCCGCGTAGTCGCGACTGAGCGTGGTCTGATCATGGTCCAGCACCGCGAAACTCAGATTCTCGACATCCATGTTGATGCCGTAGCCGATCACCAGCATCAGAATCACGCTGCCGACCAGCGCCAGCGTCAAGCGGATGGGATCGCGCCGAAGCTCGAGCGCCTCTCGACGCGCATAGCTGATCATGCGACGCGGATCGAATCGCCGTCGACTGGCCGGTGCGACCCCGGCCGGCGCGAGACTTGACCCGGCCGCCAGTTCGTCGCCCGGCACCGTGCACGGGCCCGCGGCGTCTTGCAGATAGCCGATGAAGGCATCCTCGAGCGTGTCAGCAGCGCGATCATGCGTGAGCGCGGCCGGTGAATCCGTTGCCAGCACGCGGCCGGCGTGCATCAACGCAACGCGGTCGCAACGCTCGGCTTCATTCATGAAATGGGTGGAAACGAAGATCGTCACGCCGTCGCTGCGCGACAATTCAGCCAGGATCCGCCAGAACGCATCGCGAGCGATCGGATCGACCCCGGAGGTCGGCTCGTCCAGGATCAGGATTTCCGGCTGGTGGATCATCGCCACCGCCAGCGACAGCCGTTGCCGGTGGCCGAGCGGCAACGCATCCGGCAAGGCGTCAACGGCCTGCGGCAGGCCGAAGCGCTCGATCATCGTCTGCACGCGCGCGGCACGCTTCGAAGCGGGAATACCGAACAACCGCGCGTGCAGCACCAGGTTCTGGTACACCGTGAGCTCGGTATAAAGCGAAAACGCCTGCGACATGTAGCCGACGCGGCGCCGGGTTGCCATGTCGCCGGCATCCACGGTGCGACCGAACAACCACGCCTGGCCGTTGCTCGGCGAGAGCAGACCGGTCAGCATCTTCATGGTCGTGGTCTTGCCACAGCCGTTGGAACCGATGAAGCCGAAGATTTCCCCGCGAGCGATACGAAAACTGACCCGGTCGACCGCGGTGAAATCGCCGAAACGCATGCTGAGTTCGCGCGCCTCAATGGCTGTTTCACGTGCCGTCGTACCGAGCGGAGGGATCTCGATCGCCCGGTGATCGCGCCGCCTGTCCTGCGGCAACAAGGCGATGAAAGCGGCCTCGAGGGTCTCGGACCGCGCACGTTCCAGCAGCCCGGCCGGAGTATCGCAAGCCAGTATCCGCCCGGCATCCATCGCCACAATCCAGTCGAAGCGGCTGGCCTCGGCCATGTATGCAGTCGCCACCACGACACTCATGCCCGGCCGTTCGCCGCGAATCCGATCGATCAGCTCCCAGAACTGACGGCGCGACAGCGGGTCGACACCGGTGGTGGGTTCGTCGAGGATCAGCAGATCCGGGTCGTGGATGAGCGCACAGCACAGTCCCAGCTTCTGCTTCATGCCGCCCGAGAGCTTCGCGGCCGGCCGATCGACGAAAGCCGCCAGTCCGGTGCTGGTCGTCAACTGCGCAATGCGTTGTCGCCGTTCGCCAGCGCTCTGACCGAACAGCCGGGCGAAGAAATCGATGTTCTCGAATACCGACAATGTCGGGTAGAGGTTCTTCCCAAGCCCCTGCGGCATGTAGGCAATCCGCGGGCAGCTGCGTCGGCGGTGGCCGGCATCGGCCATGTCGCCGCCGAGCACTTCCACGGCCCCGTTCTGGACGGCGCGGGCGCCGGCGATCAAGGACAGGAGGCTCGATTTGCCCACGCCGTCCGGACCGATCACCCCGATCATGCAGCCGGCCGGCAGGCTCAGATCGACGTCGACCAGTGCCTCGGTCCGCCGGTAACGCAGGCGCACACCGGACAGCCGTGCGACCGGCTCCCCACCGCCCGGCGGCCCGGCATTGCTTGTGAAGACATCATCCATGCGGCAGCTTGACTCGAAGATTCGCCGGCCATGCGGCATCGGCATCCAGACGCACATAGACCATGCCCGGCAGCCCGGTCTTGACCTGTTTGAGATGACGGCGCAACAGCGCCGGATCGATCCGGGCCTTGATCCGGAAGGTCAGTTTCTGGCGCTCCTCGGCCGTTTCCACGGTCTTGGGCGTGAATTGGGCGACATCCGCCACGTATGAAATTCGGGCCGGGATGACGTACCCGGGCGCGGCGTCCAGCACAATCCGCGCCTGGGCACCGAGGGCCACGCGGCCCGCCTGCGCCGTGGGCAGGAAGAACGTCATGTATACGTCGCTCAGATCCACCATGCTGAGTACGCTGGCGCCGCTGGCCAGCACTTCGCCCGGCTGCGCGACCCGATATTGGATGCGCCCGGGACGCGGCGCGCGCAGCACGCTGTCCTCGAGTTCAGACTGCAATTCCTGGGTGGCCGCGATCGCCGCCTGAATCGATGCCTCCGCCTGGCTGATGGCAGCTTGCGCCGCCTGTATCGCGGCCTTGCTGGCGCGGACCTGAGCGTGCGCAGCGGCCAGCGTTGCTCTGGCCTGCTTGTAGGCCGATTCGCTGTCCTCGAGTTGTTGCTGCGAGCCGGCACGCTCGGCCAGCAAGGCGCGGGAACGTCTCAGACGCTTGGCCGAAGCGTCGCGCTCCGCAGCACGCTGTGCCACGATCGCCTCGGCATTGGCGTATTCCGCCTGGCGCAGCGCTACGTTCGAGAACGCCGACGTTCGACTGCTGCGGGCCTGCAGAACCCGTGCCCTCGCCTGGGCCAGCTGGGCTTTCAATGTAGCCACATCCATGCGGGCCACGACCTGGCCGGCTTCGACGAAGTCCCCCTCATTCACCTCGATATCGTGAATCCGGCCGGCGTATCGGGTCGCGATCTCGACGTCGACGGCTTCAACCCGCCCGTTACTCACGGCAAATCCCGGGCCCGGGCCCGTCGGTTGCCAGCGCAGCCAGGCCCACGCCGCGAGCACCACGAAGACGGCCACCACGCCCCCCAACAGCAGATATCTCTTCATGGCGGGATTCGTCGTCACGTGCTCGTCCTCGATTTTCCGGCCCGCCGGTCATCGCGCCCGCCGCCCCCGAGCGCCTGGTAAAGATCGACGGCATTGGCAAGTTCCATGCGGCGGACCTGAACCAGACGTTGCCGCTCGTTGAACAACTCGCGCTGCGCATCGAGCACCTCGATGAACGCAACCGCCCCGTTGGCATACTGGCGACGGGCGAGTTCCACCCGCGCCTGCTGGGCGGCCACCGTATATTTCAAGGCTTCAACCTGAAGTCTCAGCCAACGGCGGGCGGCCAGCCCGTCGCGAACTTCGCGAAGCGCCTGCTGCACATCCGCCTCGTACTGCGCCACCGCCGTGTTCTCGCGCGCATGCGCCAGGTCCAGATTGGCCCGGCGCTTGCCGTAGTCGAACAACGGCAGCGTCAGCCGCGGTACGAACAGCCAACTGCCGGTACCGGCCGCGAACAGATCGCTGAGTTCGGCGCTCGCGCTGCCGTAACTGCCCGTCAGAGTGATCTGAGGCAGAAAAGCCGCTCGCGCGGCGCCGATATTTGCGTTCGCAGCGCGCAACCGTGCCTCATCGGCCCGCAGATCCGGGCGGTCGAGCAGGAGATCGGAAGGCAGCCCGGGCTTGAGCCCGGTGACGATCGCCTGATCGGCCAGACGTCGAGCCGCGGGGAGACCCTGGGGCCAGCGGCCCACAAGCTGCTGCATGAGATTGTGGTTCTGCGCACGTTGCTGGCGCAGCGCCGCGAGATCCACCCTCGTGCTGCCCACCAGTGTCTGGACCTGGCGGAATTCCAGCTCCGAGGTGGCCCCGAGCTCATAGCGTCGCCGCGCGATGCGCAATGACTCCCGACGATTGGCAAGGGTCTGCACGGCCAGCACGATCCGCTCATCCAGCTCGCGCTGCAGCAGATAGGCGTTCGCGATCTGGGCCACCAGGCTGATCCGAAACGCCTGCCGCGCTTGATCAGTCGCCAGATATTCATCCAGTGCGGCGCGCCGCAGGTTCGCCACCCTACCCCAGAAATCGAGCTCGTACACCGGCACCACGATCGTGGCCTGATACTGCTTTACATCGCTCCCACCGACCAAGGGCGAATTGTCGGACAGGTTGCCGCGAGCGGCCGCGCCGCCGGCCTCGAGCCCCGGCCACGTCGCGGCACGCTGGATCCGATACTGCGCACGCACTTCCTCGACGCGTCGTACGGCTATTTGCAGATCGCTGTTGTGTGTCAGCGCCGCCTCGATCAGGCGCTGCAGACGAGGGTCGCGAAAGAACACGCGCCAGCCGATGGCCGCGATGTCGTCTTCGGCTTCATGTGGCGGGCGCTGGACGGTGTCGCCATAGGTGGCCGGCACCGGCAGGGCGGGCGGCGTGTAACGCGGCGCAAGAGAGCACCCCGTGACGGCGACGACAGCCACCGCGGACGCCCATCGATACCATGCAGGAAAAGCCAACTTCGACACCGATACGCTCGGATCACGATGCGCTGATTATCCGGCGCGGGGCCCGGGGCCGTATTGATTGCAATCAAACAGCCAACTTATCGGGCGTATGCGCCTCAGAAGAGGCCGGATCAGCTCCGCGAAAAAACCAGCGTAACGGCGTACCCGTCCCACTTCGCTCTCATGTCGATGCACCGAGGCGTAACGGTTTCACCGACGAGCCGCCATCTTCGACTAGCTTGGCGGTCAAACGATCAAGATCAGCAGCTTCGAGCGTCTCGTGTTCGAGCAGTTCCTGCGCGCCTCTTTCGAGTACGATGCGATTGTGTTGCAGCGCGGTATAAACGCGTTCGAAGACATCATGAATGATCGTGCGCACGGCGCGGTCGATGGCATCGGCGGTGTGTTCGCTGAACAGTCGCTCGCCCTGGCCGGGATAGCCGGGACCGAGATAGCTCGGCCGCTCGTTGTCGTAGGTCACATAACCGAGCTGTTCGTCCATGCCGTAACGCGCGACCATGCTGCGCGCGAGATCGGTCGCCTTGGACAGATCGTCGGCTGCGCCGGTCGACAGATGCTCGAAGATCAGTTTTTCCGCCGCCCGCCCTCCAAGCAGTACGGCAATCTTGTTCTCCAGTTCCTCGCGCGTCATGAGAAAGCGGTCCTCGATGGGCCGCTGCAGGGTGTAGCCCAACGCGCCGATCCCGCGCGGGATGATCGAGACCTTGTGCACCGGGTCCACGCCGGGCAGCAGCCGTGCCATCAGCGCGTGGCCCATCTCGTGGTGGGCGACGATTTCACGCTCACGCGCGTTCAGGATGCGATTCTTCTTCTCGAGCCCCGCCACAATGCGCTCGATGGCGTTGTTGAAATCGGCCATGGTGACGCCGTCGGCGCGGCGTCGAGTGGCCAGCAGTGCCGCTTCGTTGACCAGATTGGCCAGATCCGCGCCGGTGAAACCGGTAGTGAGGGCCGCCACCTGCTCCAACGCGACATCCTCGGCGAGCCGAATTTTCTTCGCATGCACCTGAAGGATTTGAATACGCCCGGCCTTGTCGGGTCGATCCACCAGAACCTGGCGGTCGAAACGCCCGGCGCGCAACAACGCGGGATCGAGGACCTCCGGCCGGTTGGTGGCCGCCAGCAGCACCAGGCCCCCGCTCGGATCGAAACCATCGAGTTCGACCAGCAGTTGATTGAGCGTCTGTTCGCGTTCGTCGTTACCGCCCTGATTGAACACACCACGAGCACGGCCCAGCGCGTCCAGCTCATCGATGAAGATGATGGCCGGCGCCTTGGCCCGCGCCTGCTGGAACAGATCGCGCACGCGTGCGGCGCCCACACCGACGAACATCTCGACGAATTCGGAGCCGCTGATCGAGAAGAACGGCACCTCGGCCTCGCCGGCCACGGCGCGCGCCAGCAGGGTCTTGCCCGTGCCGGGCGGGCCGACCAGCAGCACCCCCTTGGGAATATGCGCCCCGAGCGTGCCGTAGCGCTTGGGATCCTTGAGAAAATCGATCAGTTCGACCAGTTCCTCCTTGGCCTCGTCCACGCCGGCGACATCATCGAACGCGACCTTGGTATCGGTCTCGACATAAATCTTGGCCCGGCTCTTGCCGACCTGCATGAAACCACCGGCGCCGGCGTTACCGCCCCCCATCCGCCGCATGAGAAAGACCCAGACGGCCAGAAACAAACCCATCGGCAGAATCCACGACAACAGCGCGCCGATCCAGCTCGTATCGGGCGCACCGCGATAGCTCACCCCGGCCTTGTCCAGTTCAGCGCGGATGTCCGCGGGCACCCGCAGGGTCGTGAACTGGCGCTTGCCGTTCTGCGGTTGCTTGAATTCGCCGCTGAGCGATTGCTGACCGACCACCACGCTCTTGATATGGCCTTGCGCGAGTTCGTGCTGGAACGCGCTGTAGGGCAGCTTGGCCGGCTGCGATCCGCCGGTCGAAAACTGCACCATCGCGATCAGCACCAGAACGGGGATCAGCACCGACCAGATATAAGGGTAGAGATTCTTGTTTATATTCATGAAATGTCAGTCCCGGTGATCGGATCGATTGGCCTCGTGCCGCGGGCCGCACCCGACCTGCCGTCGCCTTGATCGCGCATGGTCTTCATGCCGTTGTGATCGGCCCCGATTGATTGGCCCCGCCAGGCGAGACGCTGTCCTGCCTGGCGAACCGGATCTCGACCGCGCCATCCTCGCGCGTGACCTCGAAGCCCTCGCACGAGGCATCCACGGGCAGGCTGAGACTTCGTGCGAAGTGGCGCTGATGGCCGAGACGCGGCGCATAACCGCGATGTTCACCGTGCCAGAGGCGCGGCCGCTCGCCGGTCAGCAACAGCACGCCATTGTTCACCGACAATCCGATATCGCGGGCCGCGACCCCCGGCAGCTCGATGCGAATCAGGTAGTGCCGGGCGAACCCGCGAATATCCACGCTCAGCATCCAGTCGTCGCCATCCGCCGGCAACGCTCGCGTGACCGCGCCTGTGTCGACGCTGTGCCCCGGTGCACGAGGGGTCCGATTCATGCCTGCCTCCGACCGCATACCGCCCGGCGATCGCCGTGCCAACCATTGCATTCTGCGCGGCTTGCGGCCGCCATGGCTTGATCCGGGTCAATGACACCGCAACCGCCCGCGGCCGATTGGCGCGACAGTCGCGCGGCAACGTCGGTGCGTGCCTACGGCGCCGGCTAGCACCAGTCGCGGACTTCCGGCATGTCTTCACCGTGGTGCCGGATATACTGGCGGTGCTGAATGAGCTTGTCGCCCAGCAACCGCTTGAGCCGTGCCGCGCGGGCGTGCGGGCGCGGCAACTGGTCGATGGCATCGATTGTCAGGTGAAAGCGGTCGAGTCCGTTGAGCACGGTCATGTCGAACGGCGTGGTGATGGTGCCCTCCTCCTGGTAGCCATGAACGCGAATCCGCCGGTTACGCCGCTGATAGGTCAGGCGATGAATCAGCCACGGGTAGCCGTGGAACGCGAACACGACCGGCCGGTCCGTGGTGAACAGATCGTCGAAATCGGCATCGCTCAGGCCATGCGGATGTTCGCTGGCCGGCTGCAGCTTCATCAGATCGACCACGTTCACCACACGGACGGCGAGTTCCGGCAGATGCTCGCGCAGGATCGAGACGGCGGCCAGCGTCTCGAGCGTCGGCACATCGCCACAGCAGGCCATCACCAGATCCGGCTCGGCGTCGGCCTCGTTGCCGGCCCATTCCCACACCCCGATGCCCCGGCTGCAGTGCACGATGGCCTCGCCGGCCGCCAGCCATTGCGGTGCCGGGTGCTTGCCTGCGATCACTACATTCACGTAGTGGCAGCTGCGCAGACAGTGATCCATCACCGACAATAAACAGTTGCTATCCGGCGGAAGATAGACCCGCACGACTTCGGCCTTCTTGTTCACCACATGATCGATGAAACCCGGATCCTGGTGCGAGAAGCCATTGTGGTCCTGCCGCCACACATGCGAGGCGATCAGGTAGTTGAGCGATGCCAGAGGCGGCCGCCACGGCAGCCGCGCGGTGACCTTCAACCATTTCGCATGCTGGTTGAACATCGAGTCGATAATGTGGATGAAGGCCTCGTAGCAGTTGAACAGGCCGTGGCGGCCGGTCAGCAGGTAGCCTTCGAGCCAGCCCTGGCATTGATGCTCGCTGAGCACCTCCATCACCCGCCCGTCCGGGGCGAGCCATGCGTCGTCGTCCCGGATGTCGCCGAGCCACTGCCGCCGGGTCGCCTCGAACACCGCGTCGAGACCATTCGACAACGTTTCGTCGGGGCCGAAGATCCGGAAATTGCGGCGCGCTTCGTTCAGGCGGATCACGTCGCGCAGGAACGGGCCGAGCGCATGGGTATCGCCGATCCCCGGCGTGCCGGGCGCCGGTACATCGACCGCATAGTCGCGGAAGTCCGGCATCCGCAGATCGCGGCGCAACAATCCGCCATTGGCGTGCGGATTGGCCCCCATGCGACGGCCGCCCACCGGCGCCAGGTCGGCCAGTTCCGGGCGCAGCCTGCCACCCTCGTCGAACAGCTCGTCCGGGCGATAGCTTTGCAGCCAGGCTTCGAGCTGCGCCAGATGCGCCGGATTGCACCGCGGATCGGAAATCGGCACCTGATGGGCGCGGAACGTGCCCTCGACGGGTCGACCGTCGACCCGGACCGGCCCGGTCCACCCCTTGGGCGAGCGCAGCACGATCATTGGCCAGCGCGGACGTGCGCCGTGGCCGCCCGCCGCGACCCGCTCGCGGGCGCCGCGCCGGGCGGCGTCGATCTGTTCGATGGCCGCGTCCAGCGCCGTTGCCATGGCCTCATGCATGAGCGCCGGTTCACGGCCGGCGACCCGGATCGGCGTCCAGCCGTAGCCGCGCAGCAGCTGATCCAGTTCATCGTCGCCGATACGCGCCAGAATCGTGGGATTGGCGATTTTGTAGCCGTTGAGATGCAGGATCGGCAACACGGCGCCGTCGGTCGCCGGGTTCAGAAACTTGTTGCCATGCCAGGCCGTCGCCAGCGGCCCGGTCTCGGCCTCGCCATCGCCGATCACACAGGCGGCAATGAGCGCCGGGTTATCGTAGACGGCGCCGAAGGCATGGCTGAGTGAATAACCCAGCTCGCCACCTTCGTGGATCGAGCCGGGGCACTCCGGCGATGCGTGGCTCGGCACGCCGCCGGGAAAAGAGAACTGGACGAACAATTGCCGCAGGCCCGCCTCGTCGCAGCCCACGTTCGGATAGATCTCGCTGTACGTGCCCTCGAGATAGGTGTTCGCGTACACCGCCGGCCCACCATGCCCCGGGCCGGACAGATAGATCATGTCGAGATCGTACGCCTTGATCACCCGATTCAGGTGCGCATAGATGAAATTCTGGCCAGGCGTCGTTCCCCAGTGGCCCAGCAGCATGCGCTTGATATCGCCTGGTTCGAGCGGCCGGCGCAGCAGTGGATTGTCGAACAGATACATCTGCCCGACCGAGAGATAATTCGCCGCGCGCCAGTAGGCGTCGATGCGCTGCAACAGATCCGCGTCAAGCGTGGTCATCCCGTCTTTCCTTGCCGGGCGCGCGGAACGAATCCGGCGCCGCGCCGACCGGCGTCGCCGTCATTGCGTGTCTTGCCACGGGGGCCGCGAACGCGGCGCAATCGAAATCCCGCGGGCAGCACCCGCCCACAGGGTATGGTCATCGCCTGCCCAAGCGCGTCAGCGGCCTTCAACGGCCGCCTCTCAAGGCGGTGCATCGAGCGCGTGTCCGCGCAGGGCCGTCACGACGGCGATCCGGTGCCACGCGAACGCCACGGCTGCTATCGCTTCCATGCCGCGCGTCGCGCGCGACACTGCGGTCGCCACGGGCAATCGTATTCTTCGCACATGTTGCGTTCGTCGGTGCCGAAACAGGGAATCCCGCCGCGGCGAACCTGCTCGGCCCAGATCGCCCAGCGCCGGTGGGCGGCATCCGGCGCGCCGTGCAATACGGCGATTCGATCGTCGTAGACCTGTTGAAACTGCGTCGTTCGTGGCATGCCCATACTCCTCGCAGGCGGCGGGCGCAAAAACCAGCACCCGCGAAAATCGAAGCTCCGTATCAAAGCTACGCCGGGGCTCCGACAGGAGTTTTGAGCGAGATCAAAAACGCCGGCGCCGATAACGCAATCGATCAGCGCCCCGGGCCGGCGCGATCGTAGATTTCGAGGTAGCGCGCGGCACTGGCCTGCCAGCTGAAATCCCGGGCCATGCCGGCGCGCTGCAGGCGCCGCCATTGATGCGGCCGGGCGAAACACGCGAGCGCCCGGTCCAGCGCGTGCATATAGGCGTCTTCCGTGGCCGGCTGAAATACGAAGCCGGTGGCGTGGCCGGCCGCGAGCGTCGTGTCGTCGGTGTCGGTGACGCTGTCGGCCAGACCGCCGCAACGATGCACCAGCGGCGGCGTGCCGTAACGCTGGCTGTACATCTGGTTCAGGCCGCAGGGCTCGAACCGTGACGGCATGAGAAATAGATCGGCCCCGGCCTCGATGCGATGCGCCAGCCCTTCGTCGAACTCGAGCCGGACGGCCACCGCATCCGGGTGCATGGCGGCGATGTCCCGCAGTTGCGCCTCGAGTGCCGGGTCGCCGCGCCCGAGCAATGCGAGTTGACCGCCACGTTCGAGCAACCACGGCAACCCGGCCGTCACCAGGTCGATCCCCTTCTGCGCCACGAGCCGGGAGATCACGCCGCACAACGGTGCGTCGGCCCGTTCGGCCAGGCCCAGTTCGCGCTGGAGAGCGGCCTTGCAGATCGCTTTGCCGCCCAGGTCGTCGACGTCGAAACTCGTGGGCAGATGCCGATCGTCGGCCGGGTTCCAGATATCCACATCCAACCCGTTCAGGACGCCGGACAGGCGATCGCCGCGGGCCTGAAGCAGACCGTCCAGACCCTGGCCCGATTGCGGCGTCCGGATCTCATCGGCATAAGTCGGGCTCACCGTGGTCACGCTGTCCGCGAATGCCAGCCCTCCCTTGATGAACGCGAGTTGACCATAGAACTCAAGCGCATCCGGATGCCAGAGCCAGGCCGGCAAGTCCAGCCGTTCCCGGGTCCGGGGCTCGAACAGGCCGCGATACGCCAGGTTATGGATCGTGAATACCGTTGTTGCGGGAATGCGCTCGAGCATGGCATGCACCGGCGCCAGTCCGGTTTGCCAATCGTTGCAGTGCAGCACATCGGCCTGCCAGGCCAGACCCGCGCGCCCGCCGGCCAGCCGGGCCGCGATGTGCGAGAACGTCCCGAAACGATAGGCATTGTCGGGCCAGTCTTGCATCTGTTGATCGTGGTATGGATTGCCGCGCCGGTCGCCGAAGCCCGGCAGGTCGACCAGCCAGGTTCTCAGTCCGGTCGAATCGGCGGGCGCCGTCAACAGCCGCGCCCCGGGAACCGGCGCTCGGAACGCCGACACCGGGCTCCAGCCGGCGTGTCGCGCCAGGATATCGCCATAGGCCGGGAGCAGCAGACGCACGTCGTGGCCGGCCGCGGCGAGTGCCCGCGGCAGGCTACCGGCGACATCCGCCAGCCCGCCGGTCTTGATCCAGGGGACCGCCTCGCTGGCGACGAACAGTATGCGCCGCCGCGCGTCGTGCCGGTTCGGCGCCGCCGTCATGAGCGCCGATCCCGCTGCAGAATCAGCCCACCCAGGGGCGGCAGGGTCAGCACCACGGACTGGTTCTGGCGCATGCAGGCAACGGGTTCGCTGATCACCCCGCCCAGGTTACCCACATCGCCGCCGCCGTAGATGGCCGCGTCGGAGTTGAAACACTCGCGATAGCGGCCGGCCTCGGGCACTCCGAGCCGATATCCGGGGCGCGCCTCGGGGGTGAAATTCAGCACCACCAGAACTTCCCGATCACCATCGCAACGGCGATAGGCGATGATCGAGTGCACGGCGTCGTCGCAATCGAGCCAGGCGAAGCCGTCGGGCTGGAAATCTCGGCGATGCAGGGCCGGCTCCGCGCTGTACAGACGCCCCAGATCGCCGACCAGGGTCGCGATGCCCCGCCGCTCGGGTTCGTCGAGCAGAAAATGCGGCAGGGCAAGCTGGTCGTTCCATTCCCAGGGATTGGCCATCTCGGCGCCCATGAACAGCAGTTTCTTGCCCGGGTAGGTGAACTGATAGGTATAAAGCAGCCGCAGGTTCGCGCGTTTCTGCCACGGGTCGCCGGCCATCTTGCCGTAAAGCGAGCCTTTTTCGTGCACCACTTCGTCGTGCGACAGCGGGAGCACGAAATTCTCGTTAAAGGCGTACAGCAGACCGAATGTGAGCTCCTTGTGGTGATAGGCGCGGTGAACGGGCGCCCGGTGCAGATAATCCAGCGTGTCGTGCATCCAGCCCATGTTCCATTTCATGGAAAACCCGAGTCCGCCGGCCTCGGGCGGGCGCGACACGCCCGGCCAGCTGGTGGATTCCTCGGCGATGGTGACACTGCCGGGACATTCGCCATGGGTCAGGACATTGAGGCCGCGCAGGAATTCGATGGCCTCGATATCCTCGTTGCCGCCGTGCTGGTTGCGCCGCCAGCGGTCGGGCGCGCGGGCATAGTCGAGATACAGCATCGACGCCACCCCGTCGACACGCAGACCGTCGAAGTGAAACTCCTGCAGCCAGTACAACGCACTCGACAACAGGAAACTGCGTACCTCGGGCCGCCCGTAATCGAATTGCAATGTGCCCCACTCCGGGTGTTCGCCGCGCAGCGGGTCGGCATGCTCGTACAGCGGGCTGCCGTCGAAGCGGGCCAGACCGAAGTCGTCGCGCGGGAAATGGCCCGGCACCCAGTCCAGATAGACGCCGATGCCGGCTTGATGGCATCGGTCGACGAAGTAGCGCAGGTCGTCCGGTTCGCCGTAACGGCTGGTGGGCGCGAAATAACCCGTCGGCTGGTAGCCCCAGGACGCATCGAAGGGGTGCTCGGTCAGGGGCATGATCTCGATATGCGTCATGCCAAGATCGCGCACATGCGGCAACAGACGGTCGGCGAGCTGCCGATAATCGAGAAACCGGCCATCGGGCTCCCGCTGCCAGCAGCCCAGATGCACTTCATAGATCGCGATCGGCGCGGTTTGCCAGTCACCACGCGTGGCCATCCAGTCCTGGTCGCCCCAGACATGCCGCGACGGCCCGGTCACGATCGCAGCAGTCGCCGGGCGCCGTTCGAATCGCCGGCCATAGGGATCGGTCTTGGTGCGTACGCAATCCTCGCTATCGCGGATCTCGAACTTGTATAGCGCGCCTTCGTCCAGTCCGGGGACGAAAAGCTCCCATACGCCGCTTCGACTATGAATGCGCATGGGATGCGCGCGACCATCCCAGCGATTGAAGTCGCCGATCACACTCACGCGCGCAGCCCGCGGCGCCCAGACGGCAAAACGCGTGCCTTCGATGCCCTGATCGGTTGCGAGATGCGCGCCGAGCAAGCGCCAGGCCTGCGTATGCTCACCCGCGTTGAAGCGCGCCAGGTCGGTCGCGTGCAATAGCGAGGCAAAGGCATAGGCGTCGTGCTGCTCATGCCGGTGGCCGTATTCGTCGACCCAACGCAGCCGGTAGTCGTCCGGCAACCGGCCATCGGCGCCACGCCAGACGAATAGTGCGGAATTGCCATGGCGCTCCATCGGCTCGTCCAAGGGCATAAGCCAGGCCTGGCGAGCATGCGGCAGGAAGGCGCGAACCACTTCGCCCTCCGCGTCCACATGCCGCCCGAGCAGTCGATGCGGATCGTGCAGGCGCGCATCCAGCAACCGGATCAGTGGTTCGTCCTGTGCGTCAGTCACAACGTTTGCGCCCCGGGTCGAATTGTCCGTCCCACTTTGCACGATAGTCCCTCGCACGATTTTGCGCGAGATCAACCCGGCGGGCCCGTTTTTGGACTAATCTCGATATTGCGGGCTCATCGGAGGGTAAGGCGGTCATGACTGCAGAAAAACAACCGGCGCATGCGAATCGTTTCATCAGTCTGGTTACACGCGACACCCTCGCCATGGTGCTGGCCGGCGGCCGCGGTACCCGGCTCGGCGGCCTGACCCGACGCCGGGCCAAGCCCGCCGTCCCCTTCGGCGGCGAATTCCGGATCATCGATTTCGTTCTGTCGAACTGTATCAATTCCGGCATCCGGCGCGTTTCGGTGCTCACCCAATACATGGCGCATCCATTAATCCGCCACATGCATCAGGCCTGGGGCTTTCTGCGCGGCGAGTTCGGTGAGTTCGTCGAAGTGGTGCCGGCCCAGCAACGCATGGGCGAAGCCTGGTATCTCGGCACCGCCGACGCGGTCTATCAGAATCTGGACATCATCGCCGAACATGAGCCGCAGTTCGTGCTGGTGTTGGGCGGCGACCATGTCTACAAGATGGATTACGGCCCGATGCTGGGCTTCCACGTCAGCCACGATGCGGACGTCACGGTCGGCTGCGTCGATGTGACGCTGGCCGAAGCCCGCGGGTTCGGCGTGATGTCGGTCGATGACGAACAACGCGTCGTCGCCTTCGACGAAAAACCCGCCGAGCCGACCTCGATGCCCGGCCAGCCCGATCGCGCTCTTGCCTCCATGGGCATTTATGTTTTCAGCACCCGCTACCTCATCGAAATGCTCGAGGCCGATGCCCGCGACCCGGACTCGAGCCGCGATTTCGGCAAGGATATTCTGCCGCGCGCGGTGACCGAAGCCCATGGCGTGTATGCCTATCACTTCAACAAGAACGCCGAGGCCGGCACCGGCTACTGGCGCGACGTCGGCACCCTGGACGGCTATTGGCGGGCCAATCTCGAACTGATCAACGTAACGCCGGAACTCAATCTCTACGATAGCGACTGGCCGATCTGGACCTATCAGGAACAGGTGCCGCCGGCCAAGTTCGTGTTCGACGATCACGGGCGGCGCGGCGAAGCCGTCAACTCCATGGTCGCCGGGGGCTGCATCGTCTCCGGTGCGACCGTGCGCCGTTCGCTGTTGTTCTCCAGCGTGCTCGTCGCCGAACGCAGCGTGATCGAGGATTCGGTGATTCTGCCCGACGTGGTCGTCGGCGCCGACTGCCGAATCTGCAACGCCGTGATCGACAGCGACTGCCATATTCCCGACGGCACCCAGATCGGCATCGACGAGACCGCCGATTTCCGTCGCTTTGAAGTCACTGACGAAGGCATTGTGCTGGTGACCCGGGAGGCGCTCCTCAATGGCTAAAGCCGCACTTTCACCGCTTCAGATCGTGTTGTGCTGGCACATGCACCAGCCGGATTATTTCGATCCGACCAGCGGACGATTCCAGGATCCCTGGACTTACCTGCATGCCACCAAGGATTACGTGGACATGGTCGCGCATCTGGAAGCGCACCCCGATGTTCGCGCGGTGGTGAATTTTTCGCCGGTGCTGCTGGAGCAGATCGAGGCGTACGCCACCGACCTCGCCGCCGTCGCGGTCGGCGGCGGGCCGATTCACGATCCCCTGCTGGCCGCGCTGCAGCAGCCGCTGATTCCCAACGAACGCGAAGAGCGGCTGATGTTGCTCCGGGCCTGCCTGCGCGGCGCGGAAAACCCATTGTTCGCGCATTTTCCCGTGTATCAGAAACTGGTCGATACGGCGCGTCACATGCTCGCCCAGCCGGATGAGATCAGTTATCTGCACGATCAATTCTTCGTCGATCTGCTGGTCTGGTATCACCTCGGCTGGATCGGCGAAACGGTGCGGCGCACGGATCAGCGCGTGCAGGATTTGCTGGCGCATCAACGCCACTACAGCATGCTGCAATGCCGCACGCTGGTCGCGGTCATCAGTGAACTGATCGCGGCTGTGGTGGACCGGTACCGGGCGCTCGCCGACGCCGGCCGCATCGAGCTGTCGATCACCCCGTACAGCCACCCTATTCTACCGCTGCTGCTGGACCTTAACAGCGCGCGCGCCGCCTGGCCGGAATGCCCGATGCCGCTGAGCGCTGCCTACCCGGAAGGCGAAACCCGGGCGCGCTGGCAGCTTGCCCGGGCGCGTGAGGCCTTCGAACGGTTCTTCGGTAAACCGCCGGCCGGCTGCTGGCCGGCCGAAGGCGGCGTCTGCCGGCGCAGTGTGGCACTGGCAGGCGAGGCCGGCTTCGACTGGGTGGCCAGCGGCCAGGCCGTGCTGCGCCATAGCCTGGACGCCGACGACCCGGGCGCGGACGCGCTCTATCGCGCCTACCGCCTGGACCCGGACGGGCCGGCCTGCTTCTTTCGCGACGATGCATTGGCCGACGCCATCGGTTTCGTCTATCGCGACTGGCACGCCGACGACGCCGTGGCCGATCTCGTCCAGCGCCTGGAGGCGATCGACGCTGCGCGAACGGATGACAGCCCCATGGTGGTGCCGATCATTCTCGACGGCGAAAACGCCTGGGAATACTATCCCGACAACGGCTACCATTTTCTCGATGCGCTCTACACCGCGCTGGCGGCCCACGAGCGCCTGGCCACCACCACCTTTTCGCGCTATCTGGCCGAACATGGCCAGGCCACGACCCGCTTGCCGCGACTCGTCGCCGGCAGTTGGGTCTACGGCACGTTCTCGACCTGGATCGGGGACAGCGAGAAAAATCGGGCGTGGGATATGCTGGCGGCCGCCAAGCATGTGTTCGACCAGTCGGCGCCGGCCCTGGACGAGGCCACGCGCGCGGCGGCGGAGCGCCAGCTCTCGCTGTGCGAGGCCTCGGACTGGTTCTGGTGGTTCGGCGGTGACAGTGCGGCCGATACGGTGACCCACTTCGAACGCCTGTTCCGGGTGCATCTGGCGGCGCTGTATCAGCTCCTCGGTCGCGATCCGCCGGATACGCTGGCCCATGTATTCACGCATGGCGTGAGCCGGGGCCAGGTGGACACCATGCGTCGCGCCCACTGACGATCATGCGGCAAGCGCTCGACCTCCGACGCAGCGGCGTCCTGCTGCACCCGACCTCGCTGCCCGGGCGCGGCGCACCGGGTCGCCTGGGCGCCGAGGCCGTGCGATTCTGCGATTTTCTCTGCGCTGCGGGCTTCAGCGTGTGGCAGACGCTGCCACTGAACCCGCGCGATGAGACCGGCAGCCCCTATCGCAGTGCCTCGGTATTCGCGATCGACCCGACGCTGATCGACCCCGCCGAGGCATGCGCGGCCGGCGATCCGGCCCATCTGTCCGCGTTTGTCGCCGCACAGCATTACTGGCTGCCGGATTACGCCCTGTATATGGCGCTGCGACAGGCACACCGCCGGCCCTGGTATGAGTGGCCGCCCGCCCTCGCCAATCGCGAACCCCGGGCGCTCGAGGCGGCCGGCAAGCGCCATGCCGAGCATATTCACGCGACCTACCGGCGCCAGTATCGCTGCCACCGCGCCTGGTCGCAGCTCCGCGAACAGGCGCACCGGCGCGGCATCCGGCTATTCGGCGATCTGTCGTTTTTCGTCGCCTACGATAGCGCCGACGTCTGGGCGCAGCGCCCACTGTTTCAGCTCGACGACCAGGGCCGCATGACCGCCAACACCGGCGTGCCGCCGGATTATTTTTCCGCCGGCGGACAGCTCTGGGGCATGCCGCATTACGACTGGACGGCGATGCGCGCAAACGGTTGGCAGTGGTGGATCGAGCGCCTGCGGCGCCAACTGGCATTGTTCGATCTCGTGCGGCTGGATCATTTCCGCGGGCTGGTCGCCGCCTGGCAAGTGCCGATGGACAGCCCGGACGCGGCCACCGGCCAGTGGGCGCCCGGCCCGGGCGCGGCGCTGCTCGCGGGTCTGACCGCGGCGCTCGGCCCGCTGCCGCTGGTGGCCGAAGACCTGGGGCAGATTACCGCGGACGTCGACCAGTTACGTCATCGTGCTGGCCTGGCGGGCATGCGGGTGATGCAGTTCGCATTCGGCGGCGGAGCCGACAATGTGCACTTATCGCACAACCACGTCCCGCAGACCGTCGTCTACAGCGGAACGCACGACAACAACACGTTGGTCGGCTGGTGGACCGAGGACTGCAGCAACGCGGTGCAACGGCACGCCCGGGATTATCTGGGCGGCCCGGCGGACGTACCCGCGGCGCTGCGCCGTGAAGTGCTGGCCTCGGTTGCACAACTGGCCGTACTGCCGATGCAGGATCTGCTGGGCCTGGGCGCCGGAGCCCGCATGAATCGTCCCGGCACCGCGGCCGGCAACTGGTCGTGGCAACTCGACCGGGTGCCGGACGATGGCCATACGCGCGCCGAATATCGATCGCTCAACCAGCTGTACGGTCGTCTGGCGCCTGGCTAGGGCCCTGTCCCGGGCCTCAGAGCCAGCGCATCAGGCCGGTCTCGAACGGATGCGCCAGCATCGGATGACAAGGATAGGCTCGCACCTGGTACTCATAGCGCCCCGGCACCTCGATGGGTTCAGCCAGCCGATAGATCGCGGTCCCGTTGCCGCCGTTCTCGGGCACCAGGCGGCAGCAGATCGCCGACTCGCTCTCGCGGTCGTCGCGGACCCGGGTCATCACGCATTCAAGCTGGAGGTCATCGGCCTCCAGACCCTGAAGTTCGACCGCGACATGCAATTCCAGCGTATCGCCGCTGTCGATCTGCTCAACGCAGCCGTTGCTGCGGCTGAGCGTCACGCCCGGCCAGGCCTGCGCCACGCGTTGTTTCCAGGCGACCAGGTCGGCCGCGGGCTGGCCGTCGTCTTCCGCGAGCCGGCGACCATGGCGACTGGCCGGAAGATACAGGTTTTCGATGTAATCGAGCAGCATGCGCTGCGCATTGAAACGCGGCAGCACGGTATAAATCGCGGCCTTGGCTCGCGCTATCCAGCCGGGTGAATAACCCAGGTCGCCACGGTTGAAGTAAAGGGGCACCACCTCGTCTTCCAGCAGATCGAGCAGGTCCTCGGCTTCGTAGTGGTCGCGCCGTTCGGGATCGCTGTGGCTGTAGGGCGTGATGCCCCAGCCGTTGTCGCCCTGAAAGCCCTCGCCCCACCAGCCGTCGAGGACACTCACATTGAGCGCGCCGTTGAGCGCTGCCTTCTGGCCCGACGTACCACAGGCCTCCATCGGGTATAACGGCGTATTGAGCCAGACGTCCGCGCCAGCCACGAGCTGGCGGCCCAGCGCCAGGTCATAATCCTCCAGTACGAACAACCGGCCCGCGAATTGCGGCTTTCTCGAATATTCCACGAGCGTACGGATCAGTGCCTGGCCGGGTTCGTCGGCGGGATGGGCCTTGCCCGCAAACAACAGGATGACCGGCCGCTCGGCGTCATTGAGCAAGGCGGCCAGCCGGTCCGGATCGCGCAGCAGCAACGTCGCCCGCTTGTAGGTAGCGAACCGCCGCGCGAACACCATGACCATGGGATCGCGCCCGAAGGTGGGCCGCAGCACCGCCAGCCGACGCTCGATATGGGCGTCGCCGACGCCCTGGCGCCGATACTGGCGCGTCAGACACCGGGCGACGTAATCCAGCATGTCGGCCTTGATCGACATGCGCTGGAGCCAGAACTGCTGATCGGGGATGGACTGGACCAGATTGCGCCAGAAATGGTGGTCGCACTGCCGGACACGCCAGCCCGGCGCATGCATGTCAAAGAAATAACTCCATTGCCGCGACAGAAAAGTCTGTACATGCACCCCGTTGGTCACGTACTGCAACGGCGACTCATCAACCGGCACCTGGGGCCAGATATGGCTTTCCATCCCGGCCGTCACGCCGCGGTGGATACGACTCACCGCGTTCTGATAACGCGACGTGCGCAACGCCAGCGTGGTCATGTTGAAGGCTGCGTCGTTCTGCTCGCTCTGCCCGAGTGCGAGCAACTCATCAAGCTCGAGGTTCATGGCCCTGGCATACGGGCCGAGGTAGGCCGCCGCCAGATCCGGCTCGAACACATCATGCCCGGCCGCCACCGGCGTATGGGTGGTGAAAACGGTCGCGCCGGCCACCTGCTCCATAGCGGCCTCGAAGCGCATGCCGGACTCGATCGCCTCGCGGCAGCGCTCGATCATCAGAAACGCTGCATGCCCTTCATTGACGTGCCACACCGACGGCTTCAGCCCGAGGGCCCGCAGGGCGCGCACGCCGCCGATACCGAGGATCAGCTCCTGCTCGATCCGGCGGCGCCGGTCGCCGCCATAGAGTTGAAAAGTGATCGAACAATCGGACCCGGCATTGTCGGCGACATCGGTATCGAGCAGGTACAGTGCGAGATGGCCGATCTCGGCCTTCCAGATCTGGACCGCCACCTCGCGATCCGGGAACGGCACAGTGATCTGCAGCGGCTCGCCATCATCCCCATCGACCCGCGTAATCGGCAGATCGCGCAGATCATGGGGCTGAAATATCGCATTCTGGGTGCCGTCGCGCTCGATCTGCTGCCGGAAATAGCCCTGTCGATACATCAGGCCCACGGCCACGAAGGGCAGCCCCAGCCCGCTGGCCGCCTTGCAATGATCTCCGGCCAGAATACCCAGCCCGCCGGAATAGATGGGCAGACTCTCATGCAGTCCGTACTCGGCGCAGAAATAGGCGACCAAGCCGTCTTCCGCCCCCATCTTTTCCGCCACAAGCGCTGACGGGGCCCGGGTCTGGTCCCGGTAAGTGCGGAACAGGCCGAGCACATACTGGTATTCCTCCAGAAACGCTGCGTTGCCGGCCAGCTCGGCCAGGCGCTCCTGCGAAATACGGCGCAGAAAAACCTTGGGATTGTGGCCGCATCGCTCCCACAAGGCCGTATCCATGCGCCAGAAAAGACCGCGGATATGACGGTCCCACGCATAAAGCAGATTCTCGGATAGTGCCTTGAGCTCCGACAACGCATCCGGCAACCGGGCCTGAACTTCCAGAACATACTTCTGACCTGACATACCGTTACCCTTGCGCACTTGGGAGCGACCGCCAATGGGCCATCCGATAACCGAAACAGACACTCAATATATAGCCTGCGCGGGACGATACATCGCCTTTTTGCGAGATATATGTGCTCATCCACGCCCGACATCCGCTCCGGCGCCCGGATCACCCCGTGCCATCCGACGCGGAGAGGTTCCGCCGACGCCCGGCCTTCCGAAGAAATCGTGCCCGGCAAACCGCGGACGGCCGCGACCGCAACGCCGCCCTCTCATGGCGGCGACAAGCCTTAGCCTGTCACCCGATCATTTCAGGACGGCGGCGATGCGCACTTGATACACATCAACCCGGCCACAGACGGTTAGTGCAGCATCGCTCGTGTAATTCGGTCGGGGGCGGAAAAGGTCACAGGCCACTCGGTACCCCTCGCCGGATTTGTTAGAGCTACGCTCGAAAGTGGTATACAGGCGGGGTTGAAATAGTCGGCAACGGGGCCCCTCGGTTTCCGGAGCGTCAACGCCCAGGTGTCTCCGAGCACCGCCATCAGCGCTGCTGGGTCGACGAGACCGCGAACGTCCTGAACAACAAATCGCCGAAGAAAACCCAGCCCAAGGCCAAGTCGGCGCGGCAGGCGATCTGGATGGCCGGGACCCGCGCCGATGCCGACACCGCCTTCGATGCCTTTATTGGCGCCTATAGCGACAAGCCGCCGAACGCGGCTGACGGGCTGGCCAAGGAGCGGGACGCACTGCTGACGTTCTACGATTTCCCGGGGGCGCACTGGCAACCGATCCGCACCACGAACCCGATCGAATCGACGTTTGCAGCGGGCGTGTGCGAATCGCCAAGACATGCGGTTACGTGACAGGGGCCACAATCCTGAGTCGAAGCTTCAAGCTCGGGCAGTCGGCAACCAAACGCCGGCTCCGCGGCTATCAATGGCTCGCACGGCTCAAGCAAGGCGACACTGTCGTCGACGGCATTGAGCAGACGAGCGAGTCAACGATCACCGGAACGCCGCGAGATCCAGGTCCCCATACACCAGATTTGCATATAGCTCTCGCGAACGAATCATAACGGCAATTTAAGCACGGCGTCGAGCATGCGCTTAGCATAAGCTGCTTCGTTGTCATACCAACATTGAACCTTGACCATGCGATCCGCGACCATGCGTGTAGACTGGGCATGAACAATGCTTGAGCGCGGATCGCCTATGATGTCGGAAGACACCAAGTCTTCTTCGCTGTAGCCGAGAATGCCGGCCATCGGACCTTGCGCCGAAGCCGCCTGGAATGCCGCATTCACAGTTTCGACCGTGGCTGTTTTTTCGAGAACAGCGCTGATATCGGTGATGGCACCGTCGAGGATCGGCGTACGTATCGCAAGCGCTCGCAGTCGACCGGTCAATTCCGGCAACACCTGCGTCGTCGCCACATCCGAGCCAGTGCTGGTGGGGATAAGGTTGACGGCGGCAGCCCGGCCCCGGATTCTTTTCTTTTCCGGATGATCGACCAGTCCCTGTGTCGCAGTGTAAGCATGCACGGTAGTGACCATTGCCATTGCCACCCCGAAATTATCCAGGAGTACCTTGAGCGGCGGTACTAGGGAATTCGTGGTGCAGGACGCATTGGAGATAATCCGATGCTGGGCCGCATCGAAATCATCTTCATTGACGCCCAAAATCAAAGTGAAGTCGGCGTCTTTAGCCGGAGCCCCAATCACGACACGTCTGGCGCCTGCATCAATATGGGCAGCTGCGGCTTCCCGCCGAGTGAAACGACCGGTGCACTCCAACACCACGTCCACGCCGAGCTCTCCCCAAGGAAGTTCCGCGGGATCCTCGGCGGCAAATACCTGGATCTCGCGATCCCCAAGCCGAAGCATATCCGCTGTGGCTTCCACGGAAAAAGGCGCCCGTCCGTGTACAGAATCGTAGCGAATCAGATAGGCCAGATCATCCGTCGACACTAAGTCATTCGCTGCGACGATATGCACATCGTCGACAGACTCGTTCATGTAATGACGAATAATCAGGCGGCCAATGCGGCCAAGGCCGTTAATGGCAATACGTGTCATGGCGAAATCCTATTGGCTGTGGCCCTGCAATTCATAGGTCTGCATGTGGCCGGCTCCTTGGAAAGCAGGGTTCAGCCGCGCTTTGGCCAGTGTGTCCCGAACAACGCGCCTGGAAGTTGATCCGCGTCACTACATGCGCATTTCCAGAAAGGCCTAACCGGACGTGCTTGGATATGCCATGAAAGACGCTCGTACGGCCATGACTGACTGGCATCTCGCAAAATAGGAGGCCCGGTACCGATATCTCAGGTGTTCGGTATAAGAATGAAACAGCTATGCATGCACAACGGGTATCTGAGCGGCGCGCGCTGGTGCTGATTCGCGTGGATCTGAAACCCCTGCCAACCCCGGTATCGAGCGGATACAGCGCCACATGCCCGACTTCGACCAGCCGGGCGCCCGGCCTGCGCCTCGATCCAAGGCATCGACACCGCAACGCCCAGCAGCTGGCCAGCGCTATCCAGCACCGTCGCGATCAGCAGGTCGCGCAAATGGCGAGGGAGGAAACTGGCGCGTTGCGTGCCAACGCGCTCGGTCTAGTGGCGAAAATAAAACAGCTGGCACATCAAGGCAGGACCAGCGCGTTCGCCACCTTGCAGTAGTCACCGGCCAGAATGCGCAGGCCCCGGACTATAGCGGCAGAGTTCGGTGCAAGCCGTACTCGGCACGGAACTAGGCGATCAGACCTCGTCCAGCGGCAACTTGGGTGCGAGCAACGCCAGGATGGCGGCTTGTCTGGTCACGATAGGTCGAAACAGACCCAGCACATCATCATTCCTCCAAGGATTCGGCGTTCCAGGCCCAGCTCGCGCCGACCGGCATGACGAATGAGCACGAAGGGCGAGCCTTGACACCAAGCCCGCGCCCCGGACTGCCTCCCCGGGGATCGCATTGTCCTTGTTTCAGCAAGCGTACTGACATGCGTGCGCCACGGGGTCAACGGATCCATGCGGAACGGGCTTATATCTAATACTTCCTTCTCTTCAATTAGTTCCATTTTGCGCCGCGCTTATGATTTCGATCAATTTCGACTTCATAGACTCGGGCTACCGTTTTCGGGTCGCCGTAAGCCACCGCGGCTCACGACCCACTGTTGAGCTCCGATGATCTCTGCCGCCCGCCTGATCATGAACGCTTCTGACTCATAGCCTGAAACACGCCGAGCCGACCATGCCGACCTATCAATACCTGCGTTTCTTTAACGAACTATGCATTGATGATGTGCCGCTGGTTGGAGGCAAGAACGCTTCTCTGGGCGAGCTTTATCGCGAGCTGGTACCACAAGGCGTGCCCATACCCAACGGATTTGCCATCACGGCCGACACCTACCGGCTGATGCTGGACCGCGCCGATGCCTGGCAGGGCCTGCACGAGGCCCTGGACGACCTCGATGGCGATGACGTGGCCACACTCGCCCAACGCGGCAAGCAGGCCCGCGAGATTGTCTACGGCGCCGGCCTGCCGCCCGAGGTGGCGCGCGAAATCATCGATGCCTACGGGCGCTTGCAAAGCCAATATGGCCCCGGCCTCAGTCTGGCGGTGCGCAGTTCGGCGACCGCCGAGGATCTGCCAACCGCCAGCTTCGCCGGCCAGCAGGACAGTTTTCTCAACGTGCACGGTGAGCATTCCCTGCTCGACGCCTGTCGACGCTGCTTCGCCAGCCTGTTCACCGACCGCGCCATCCATTACCGCATCGATCAGGGCTTCGACCATTTCAAGGTGGCGCTGTCGATCGGCGTCATGAAGATGGTGCGCTCGGACCAGGCAGCCAGCGGTGTGATGTTCACTCTGGATACCGAATCCGGCTTTCGGGACGTGGTCTTCATCACCGGCGCCTGGGGGCTGGGAGAAAATATCGTGCAGGGCGCCGTCGATCCCGACGAGTTCTATGTGCACAAGCCCTCGCTGCGATCCGGCCACCGCGCGGTACTGCGCCGTGCACTGGGCGCCAAACACATGAAAATGGTCTATGCCGAGGGCCGTACCCGCGCAGCCACACGCAACGTGCCCACCCCCGAGGCGGATAGCTCGCGCTTTTGCATTGACGATGAAGAGGTGCTCACACTGGCCGACTATGCCCTGCGCATCGAAGCGCACTACAGCGAGCGGGCAAGCGCGGACCGGCCCATGGATATCGAGTGGGCCAAGGACGGCACCGACGGCCGGCTCTACATCGTGCAGGCCCGGCCCGAGACGGTGGCCTCGCAAAGGCGCGGCACAGTCCTGGAAAGCTACCGGCTGACCGGCGGCGGCCCGGTGCTGGCCGAAGGCCGTTCGGTTGGCGCCCGCATCGCGACCGGCATCACCCGGGTGATCACGGACGTGGCACGCCTGCGCGAATTCCAGCCCGGCGAGGTGCTGGTGGCGGACACCACCACCCCGGACTGGGAGCCGGTCATGAAACAGGCCGCGGCCATCGTCACCAATCGCGGCGGCCGAACCTGCCACGCCGCCATCGTCGCCCGCGAGCTGGGCATCCCCGCGGTCATCGGCGCCGGTAACGCCACCACTCGCGTAGCCACGGGCACGCAAGTGACCGTGTCCTGCGCCGAGGGCGACAAGGGGCGCGTCTACGCCGGCCAGGTGGCATACACCGTGGACGAGATCGATCTGGCCGACCTTTCGCGACCGGCCACCCGCATCATGATCAACCTGGGCAACCCCGATCTGGCGTTCAAGGCCTCGTTCCTGCCCAACGACGGCATCGGTCTGGCGCGCATGGAATTCATCATCAACGAATCCATCAAGGCCCATCCACTGGCCCTGCTGCAGCCGGCGCGGGTCTCGGACCCGGCCGAGCGGGCGAAGATCGAAACGCTGCTCCACGGTTACGCGGACGGACACCAGTATTTCGTGGCCCGATTGTCGGAAGGCGTCGGCACCATTGCCGCGGCATTCTGGCCGAAGCCGGTCGTGGTGCGCATGTCCGATTTCAAGAGCAATGAATACGCCGCGCTGCTCGGCGGCAGCGACTTCGAGCCGGTCGAATCGAACCCGATGATCGGCTTTCGCGGCGCCTCGCGCTACACCCACCCCGCCTACGCCGACGGCTTCGCCATGGAGTGCGCCGCCATGAAACGCGTGCGCGACGAAATGGGACTCACCAACGTGATACTCATGATCCCGTTCGTGCGCCGTATCCCGGAAGCCGATGCGGTGCTGCGGAAAATGGCCGAGTGCGGTCTGCAAAGTGGCGAGAACGGCCTTGAAATCTATGCCATGTGCGAAATTCCGAACAACGTGATCCTGATCGACGCCTTCGCCAGCCGTTTTGCGGGTTTTTCCATCGGCTCCAACGATCTCACCCAGCTCACGCTGGGTGTGGACCGTGACTCCGAAATCGTCGCCTTCGACTACGACGAGCGCGACGACGGAGTGAAGACCATGATCCGTCTCGCCGTGGAAGGCTGTCGACGCAATGGCATCCACTCCGGATTCTGCGGCCAGGCGCCCTCGGACTACCCGGAGATGGCGGAATTTCTGGTCGAACTCGGTATCGACGCGATCAGCCTCAATCCCGACTCCGTTCTTGCCACCACCCGTCATGTGCTGGCAGTGGAGAGCCGTCTGGGACGCGCGCCACGAAACGAGCTTGGCGACCCGGTGCCAAGCGACAAAACAAAGATGAAAAGTTCACCCTGATCAAAACACCCGATCCCCGAAGGCGGCACGCTAGTGCCTGTAATTCAGTCGGAAGACGGCCCCTGCCGGCAGACCTCATGCTCTGCCGGCGCATTCACCACCCGTGAGGAAGTCATGGCCAAGAAAAGCAATGCTCCAGTAACAGAGCATGACATTCGTCAGCGCAGCTATTTCATCTGGGAAAGCGAAAGCTATCCCGAAGGCAAGGAGGAAGAACACTGGTTCCGTGCAGAAGCCGAACTCCTATCGGCGGCCACGAAGAAACCCGAGAAGGCGAAAAAGTCGGCAGGCCCCGACATGACCACCTCGAAAGCTCCATCAAAGCCGTCTTCCAAAAAGAAGGGTACAAGCCCAAGTTGATTGGTGAACTGTGATTGCTTTTACAGGACATAGCGCAAATCACTGATTATCGTTGTCTGCCAGCAGTCGAAGTCGGGGTGCTCTGGCACCACGCCGCTGGCGGTGCCAAGCAATCGCGCTGCTTGCTGGCGCCGGACGGGATACCCAAAGGCTGAAGCCGGACAAGGGTCCGGCCTCTATCACCATGGGTACCGAAAAATCACAGTGGGCGGCGTGGTTCGGGTCTCAAGGAAGGTACGCCATAGCCGAGCCATCGGGCGTGTCAAAGCGGCAGGCAATGCTGTGCCGGTACACACGCCCGGTCCGACTATCGTACAAGTGTGATCGCCGAGCATCGTCAATGTGTCGTATATCGAATCACGCTCTTCCACCGGCGGCCGTGGCTCGGGTCTAGGGCCTGTTGCCGTTTCGTACACGTGCCGCGTTGGAGACCGCAAATCCGTCGAGACAAGGCGCGCGTCGCCGGT
>NZ_JBQDYE010000022.1:0-74723 GCF_052044155.1 Salinisphaera sp. SWV1 | reverse complement strand
CCCGAGCCGGCGGTGGCCGTGCTTCCGGCGGACGTGGACCTGGCCTTGCCGCGGTCGGCGTCCTGACGCGAGTCGCCGCCGGTCCTGGCCGTTTCCCGGGCACCGTCGGACGGCTTCGCACTCGCCGAGGCGCCGGCCGCGGCCCGGGTTTCGGCACCGGGGCTCGAAGCGCTTTTCTGCCCGGACGCGGCCTGGCCGCCCGATTTGTTCGACTCGCCACCGGAAGCGCCCGACCCGGCCGCCGATTGGCCCCGGCCGCCATCGCCCGGCGCCGCCTTGTGGTCGGTTGCCGGCCTGTCGCCGGCCGCCGACGCCGTGTTCGGGCCGGCCTTCGACGGCTTGCTGCCGCTCGATTGGCTGTTGTCTTCGGGCTTGGCCGAGGACTGGGCTCGGTCGGCGTCGTTCTTGTCGCGCTTGTCTTGAGTCATAAGGTAGCGGCTATCCCCCGGTGTCGGTTACCGTCATTGTCCACGGACCGGCCAGATGCGGTCCAGCGCAGCCACTGCGCCCGCCGCATCCATGCGTTCGATGACCACCGGTTCCACCGACCAATCATCAACGTCGCAGCCGGCTTGTTGTACCACACGCTGGCTGGCCGCCACCAACCGCAGATGCGCCAGCCGGGCGCGTTTGGCACCGCTGGCGAGGGTGGCCAGATGCCGCCAGGCCTCGGCGCTGGTCACGATCACGGCATCCGCCGACAGCAATTGCCGCAGCCGCGCATCGCCGATCGCCGCGGGCGCGCGGCGATACAGTGCAATCTTGTCGAGTTGCGCGCCACGCGCGATCAGGGCATCGGCCAGCGCCGCCCGCCCACCCTGGCCCGAGAGCAGTGCGACGCGCCGCCCGGCCACCCGGCGCAGTCGCGGCAACGCCAGCAACCCTTCCGAATCGGCACGCCCGGGCCTGGCCACGGCGACGCCGGTATAACGCGACAGCGCCTCGGCGCTCGCCGCGCCGACGGCCACAAGCGTGCCCCGGGGCGCCCAGTACGGGCGCAGACGGGCCGCGCCCGCCACCGCGTTGGCCGAAGTCGCGATCACGATATCGGCGGCTTCCGCCCGGTCGAGCGCGGCCGCGGCCACCGCAGCATCGGGCGGCGGCTCGATGACCAGCAATGGCTCCACCAGCACATTCGCGCCAGCCGCTTCGAAAGCGGCGCGCCATGCCCCGGCCTGCGCGATCGGCCGCGTCAGCCAGACCGTGGCACCGGACAGATCAGGGGGCGACATGCGAATCGCGTGCGGCTCAGCCGAGAGCCGCGAGGATGCGGTCGGCGCCGGCGGCCAGCAGGCGTTCGGCCAGTGCATGCCCGAGCGCCGTGGCCTCGTCGACCGGCCCGCTGAGTTCGTCGCGTACCATCTGCGTGCCGTCCGGGCGCCCGACACAGGCCCGCAGGCGCAAGATGACGCCGTCGTGCGTGGCGTGCGCCGCGATCGGCAGATGACAGCTGCCCTCCAGCCGACTGTTGACCGCGCGCTCGGCGTCGATGCGCACATGGGTGTATTCGTCGTCGAGCGCGGCGATGGCGGCGGCGGTGTCGTCATCGGCGGCACGGATCTCGATGCCGAGCACGCCCTGGCCGATCGCCGGCAGGCTCTGCTCGGGGCTTAGCTCGCAGCGGATGCGCGCGGCCAGTTCCAGCCGCTCCAGCCCGGCACAGGCCAGCAGGATGGCGTCGTATTCGCCGGCATCCAGCTTGGCCAGACGGGTCTGCACATTGCCGCGCAGGTTCCGGATCTCCAGATCCGGGCGCAGATGCTTGATCATCGCGGCGCGACGCAGGCTGGACGTACCCACGACCGCGCCGGCCGGCATGGCTTGTGGGGTGTCGTAGGTGTTGGATACGAACGCATCGAGCGGGCTCGCCGGCGCCAGCACCACCGGCAGCGCGAATCCGGGCGGCAGTTCGGCCGGCACGTCCTTCATCGAATGCACTGCCAGATCGGCTTCGCCATTCGTCATCGCGGCTTCGAGTTCCTTGAGAAACAATCCTTTACCGCCGATGGCCGACAACGGCCGGTCGGTAACGCGATCGCCCTCGGTCCGGATCGGCAGCAGTTCGACGTCGGTGTCGGGCAGGGCGATCGCCAGGCGCGACTGCACATGACGGGCCTGCCACAGTGCGAGTTCGGACTGGCGGGTGGCGATACGCAGGGTCTTGGGCATGAACAAAGGCTCGCGGGTGGTCGTTTTCTCGGCGATCGGCAGCAAAGGACCGCCGCGAATGAATCAGGATTCGAGCAGGGCCCGGACCTCGGCCAGGCGGCGCCGGGACACCGGCACCGTGGCGTCGATGTGGCGCAGGGTCAGACAGGCACTGCCGTCACTATTGTATTTGAGTCCGGTGACGTGGGCACGGGCGACCAGCGCCTTGCGGTGGACCCGCATGAAGTTGTCCGCCAGCGATTGTTCCAGGGTGGCCAGCGACTGTTCGATCAGCAGTTCGCCGTGCATATGAAACACCGAGGTGTATTTCCGGTCGGCCCAGAAATACAGAATGTCGCGAATCGCCACGCGCTCGATGCCATCGCGGGTGCGTGCGCTCACATAGCCCATCGGGCCGCGGCCGTCCGGCTGGCCAGCGAGCGCGCTGTACTGCGCCCGGCTCGGCTGACGCGCCCGGGCGAGTGCGGCCGCCAGATCATCGCGCCGCACCGGCTTGAGCAGGTAGCCGTCGGCCTGACTGTTGTGCGCCGACAACGCATGCTCGCTGTGCGCCGTGATGAAGATCACCGCCGGCGGCAGATCGGTGTCGGCCAGTTCGCGCGCCACCTGCAGGCCATCGATACCCGGCATGTGCACGTCCAGCAGCACGGCGTCCGGCGCCAATTCGGACACGCGCTGGATGGCCGACCGGCCCTCCGAGGCCTCGCCGATCACGGCATGGCCGGGAAAGGTCTCGATCATGCGGCGCAGCCGCTCGCGTGCGAGCGGCTCGTCGTCGACGATCATGACATTCATTTCAGCGCGTCTTCTCGCTCTTGTTGGGGTAGTACAAGCCTAACCGTGAACCACGTGTCGTCATGCATGAAATCGAGCCCGGCCTGCCCATCGTAAACCAGTGCCAGTCGACGCCGGATATTCGACAACGCCTGGCGATGTCCCGGCGCACGTCCGGCGCTCGCCGCCACCGGGTTGCGCACCTCGGCGCACAGCGCCCCGGCCTCCACCCAGGCGCGGACCCGGACCGTCCCGCCGTCGGCCAAGCGCGCCACGCCGTGGCCGATGGCGTTTTCCACCAGCGGCTGCAGGCACAGCGACGGCAGCCGCGCCTCCCTTGCGGCCGGCGACAGATCGACGTCCATCGCCAACCGGTCGCCCAGGCGCAGTTTCTCGATGCGGACGTAGGCATCGATGAGACGCATTTCGTCGGCGAGCCGGATCGCGGCCGGACTTTCGGCGTTCAGGCGGGCCCGCAGCAACGTCGCCAGATCCTCGAGCGCGATTTCCGCCTCGGCCGGCCGAGACGCGATCAGTGCGGCGACGCTGTTGAGCGTGTTGAACAGGAAGTGCGGCTCGATACGGGCCTGGAGCGCTTCCAGCCGGGCGCGCAGCTCGGCCTCGGCGTGCGCCGCCCAGGACGCGCGCAACCAGAAATAACGCAGCCCCAGTGCCGCGACCACCGCGCAGACGCCCATGCTGCGCAGCACGAACGCCCCCTGGCCACTGTGCTCGATCAATAACCCGAACCCGGTGAACCGCCCGGCCGCGAACACGATTTCAGTGACCGCCAGGGTCACCAACAGCAGGCTGATGTATGACAGGGCCACCACGATGCGCGTATCCCGCCCCTGCGCGTAGCGGCGTATCAGACACAGTGCCGCCGCGCTGCAAACGCCGATCCATTGAAGATAAACCGACAACAGAAACAGCCGCCGCCATAGATCGCCGGACATCGAGCCGCCCAGCGCCAGCACGATCGCCACCGCCTCACACACCAGAAGCACACGGAGCACGCGCGCGCCGGTACAGAAGTCGGGCAGTATGGCGGTCGGCGATTCGGACTCGGGCATCGCCTACAGTTTTTGAATACCCGGGCCACGGCGTCAAGCCGGCGCATTGCTATACTCGCGCCCACTGCGCACGCAATGGATGCACCGATGAGCACGCAATCGAGCCATCAGACCTGGGGCGGCCGTTTCGCCGAGGGCCCGGATGCCCGGGTGGCCGCGTTCACCGAATCGATCTCGTTCGAGACGCGGCTGGCGCCCTACGACATCGCGGGATCGATCGCGCATGCCCGCATGCTGGCGGCCATCGGCGTGCTCACCACCGATGAATTCGGCGCGATCGAGGCCGGCCTGAAAGCCATCGAGGCCCGTATCAGCGCCGGTGAATTCCCCTGGGACGCCGCGCTCGAAGATGTGCACATGAACATCGAGGCACGGCTGACCGCGGATATCGGCGCGCTGGGCAAGAAGCTGCACACCGCGCGTTCGCGCAACGATCAGGTGGCCACCGACGTGCGCCTGTGGCTGCGCGACACGCTCGATGCGCTGCTCGGCGAAGTCAACCGGCTGCGCGCCGGGCTGGTCGAACTCGCCGAACGCGAGGCCGATACCATCATGCCGGGCTTTACCCACATGCAGGTGGCCCAGCCGGTGACTTTCGGCCACCACATGCTGGCCTGGCAGGCGATGCTGGCGCGCGACGCCGAGCGGCTGGCCCAGATCCGCGCCCGTGCCAACGTGCTGCCGCTGGGCGCCGCCGCGCTGGCCGGCACCACCTTTCCCATCGACCGCGAGATGGTGGCCAACGAACTCGGCTTCGACGGCGTCATCGATAACTCGCTGGACGCGGTATCCGATCGCGATTTCGCCATTGAATTCGTCTCGGCGTCGGCGACGATCATGATGCATCTGTCGCGTTTTTCCGAGGAACTGATCCTGTGGATGAGCCCGGCCTTCGATTTCGTCGAACTGCCCGATCGCTACTGCACCGGGTCCTCGATCATGCCGCAGAAGAAAAATCCCGACGTGGCCGAGCTCACCCGCGGCAAGACCGCCCGCGTACAGGGCCATCTCACCGCCCTGCTCACACTCATGAAAGGCCAGCCGCTGGCCTACAACCGCGACAATCAGGAAGACAAGATCCCGATGTTCGACACCGCCGACACCGTCGGCGCGTGCCTGGCCCTGTTCGCCGATATGGCCCCGCATATCGCGGTCAAGCGCGAACAATGCCGGGAAGCCGCGCGCCGCGGTTTCGCTACCGCCACCGATCTGGCGGATTACCTGGTGCGGGCCGGCGTCGCCTTCCGCGATGCCCACGAGATCGTGGGCAACTGTGTCTCGCGTGCCATCCGCGAAGGCCGCGACCTGGCCGAACTGGAACTGGCCACCCTGCGCGAGTATTCCGAAGCGATCGGCGGAGACGTCTACGAGGTGCTGACGCTGGAAGGCTCGGTGGCCGCCCGCAACCATATCGGCGGCACCGCGCCCGACCAGGTACGCGCCGCCGCGGCGCGGGCGCGCCAAAAGCTGCAAAGCTGAATCGCGGAGAAGGTTTCAGAAAAACCGTCCGCAGATCCCGGACAAACTGCTTTTCGGACCGCGCTACCCCGCCCTCACGGAACGGCGCTGACTTGCCGAACAGACCCAAGCGCGCACGGTAGAGCGCGGAGATATCCTCAGGGCGTTCTGGCAAGACTGGTCCGCAAATGAACGCGAAATAAACGCAAATCAAAAACAATTTTCTGTCTTATTTGCGTTTATTGGCGTTCATTTGCGGACGGCTTTCCCGCGGACCGGGTTCTATTGCTCGAACAGATCCGCCCGGGCGCGGTAGAGCGCGGAGATATCCTCGTCGCCATGGCCGTCGGCCATGAGCTGTTCGTATTCCTCGCGCGTCTTGGCCGACAGCGGTAGTTTGCCGTGCTTCAAGCCTGCCATGTGCAGGCAGATGCCGAGGTCCTTGTGGTGATGCTTGAGCTTGAAGCCGGGGTCGAAGACGTCGCGCACCATGGTCTTGCCGCGATGGTTGACGAACCAGTTGCCGGCCGCGCCCGAGCCGACCACGTCGACCACCTTGTCCAGCGGCAGTTCCATGGCGGCGGCAAAGCGCATGGCCTCGCACACCGCCTGGTTGATGCCGGCCACCATGATCTGGTTGACCGCCTTGGTCGCCTGGCCGGAGCCGATCGGCCCCATCAGGGTGATGCCCGAGCCCATGGCTTCGAGCACGGGCCTGACGCGTTCGAACACCGCGTCGTCGGCGCCGACCATGATCGACAGCGTGCCGTTCTTGGCCCCTTCCGTGCCGCCGGAGACGGGGGCGTCGACGAACGCCGCCCCGGCTTCGCCGACGCGTCGGGCCGCTTCCCGGGCAGTATCGCTGGCCACCGTCGAGCAATCGATCACGACATGCCGCTCGGTCAGCGCGCCGGTCAGGGCATCGACCATGGCCAGCACATCGTCATCCGCCGAGACACAGATCACGATCGCCTCGGCGTGAGCGGCGGCCTCGGCCGGGTCGGTGACGACTTTCACATCGTGTTCGCCGGCGAAATCCTCGGCCCGGCGGGTGGTGCGGTTATAGACGGCCGTCAGCAGACCGGCCGCGTGAAGATTGGCGGCCATGCCGTGGCCCATGCCGCCGAGCCCCAGAAATGCACTGTTCATGACTTCGATTCCATGCGTGGTTTCCGATCGATGATAAGCTTTTGAAACCGAGGGCCCAAACCGACGAACACATGGCAGTCAGACGTGGCGCGCGATGGGCGCTGATCGCAACCGGCGCGCTGATCGTAATGATCGCGGCCGCCTTGATCATCGCCCCGCCTTTCGTCGTGCGATACGCGCTCCAGCATTATCTGAAAGCCGAAGGCATCACGGCCGATGTCGGCCACGTGCACGCCGATATCTTCACCGGCCAGATCAGTCTCGACGATGTCAGCGGCCACGGCCCGGACAATCGCCGCTTCCGCATCGGCCATTTCGCGGTCAATATCGATTACTGGCCGTTGACCGATCATCACATCGATCTGTCTTATATTCGGCTCGCCGATGCGCACATCGATGCCGGCCGCAACGCCAGACAACAACCCACGATCGCCGGCGTACCGATCCCGGTGCACAGTGCGGGCGGCGGGCAGCACAACTGGGGATTCGGCGTCGGCGAAGTCGCGGTCGATCAGGTCACCCTGCGCTATCGCGCGCCGACGCATGCCGACCACCCGGCGGTCGATCAGACACTGGTGGTCCACGGCCTGCACATCGGCCCCGTCGCCACCTGGCAGCCGCAACAGACCACGGCCGCATCCATACAGCTACGGGCGGCCGACGGCCGACTCGACCTGCACGGCCACTTGCGCCCGCTGGGCGCTACGCGGCGCGCGAACTTCACGCTCAAGGCATCCCACTTCCCGATGCAGGCGTTCATGCCGGTGGCTCGGCTGGGCTATGTCACGGCGCTCGACGGTCGTCTCGACGCGGATCAACAGTTATCGATGACGTATGCCGCCGACGGCCGATTGACGCTCGGCGTCAAGGGCCGAAGCGCATGGCACAACGCCCATCTGGCCACCACCGACGGCACCGATGTCCGGGGCGACAGTCTGTCCTGGCAGGGTGACGAACAGGCCACACTCGGGCGCGGCCACGGCCAGCCCGGACATATCCACGCCGATGGCAAGGTGGCGCTTGCCAACGTGGTCGCCAAACGCGCAAGCCAGCTCGACTTCCGCCAGAAGAGCGCATCGTGGAATGGCAAGGCAGAGGCGACACTGGGCCAGCGCGCGACCCGGGTCACGAGCCACGGCAAATTGACCGCGCAGGATACCCATCTGGTCTCCGGCAACTGGCTCAAACTCTCCAGCGCCGCCGAGCATCTCACCGGCGACTTGAACCTCACGCTCACCCCGGACGAGACCCGGGTCGACACCGATGGCGGCTTCACGGCCACCGGCATGGGATTGACGGTGCCGGCCACAGTCGATCTGAACAGCGCCACGCTCAACTGGAACGGCAAGACCACCACCCGCCTGGCCGGCAACGGCACGCATATCCAGACCGACGGCCACCTCACCAGCAACCAGCTCGTGTTCGACGTGCCGAAAACGAGCCACGTCACCGCCGACCATGTGGCCTGGCAGGGCAAGGTCGCCCTGCACAGCGCCCAGCTGTTCTCGCGCCGTGCAAAAGGCCAGCTGGAGGCCCGCAACGTACACCTGAGCATACCGGGCGCCCCGATCCGGATATTGGCCACACAGTTCGGCTTCGACGGCCAGTACGCCGAGCAACCCGACGCCAGCGGCCGGGCGCTGCGGCTGACGCTGTCGGGGGACGCGCACAGCCACAAGCTCGAAGCGGTCGATACCGCCATCAATGCGCCCTGGATCAAGCTGTTGCAAGCGAATGCCAGCGGCATCGCCATCGACAGCCTCGACGCCATCCACGTGGCCGATCTGAAGGCGAGCGGGATCCGCATGCTCGGCGACAGCCACGGCGACGGCGCGGCCATACGGGCCGTGTCGATGCAGGCGAAACAGTTTGCCCTACAGGACCTGCAGCATTACCGCGTCCATGATCTCGTGCTGGGCGGCACCAACATCCATGTACGGCACGACAAGCGTGGTATCGGCGTCATCAGCCAATTCGTGGGCAGTATGACCGCGAGTTCGGGCCATACCGGCGCCGCGTCGAAGCAGGCGTCGAAACCGCATGCGAAAGCCTCGAGCCCGGGCGCGGCGTCCGGTTCCGGCGCGGCCGGTGCGACCTACGCCGTGGATCATCTGCATCTGTCGGGCCCGGCCATCGCCTTCGTCGACAAGACGACCACGCCGGCCGTTCACGTGACCGGCTCAAAGCTGGATTTCACCCTCGACAACCTCGACACGGCCAAACCGAACCAGGACGCCCGCTATACCCTCGGGCTCGATGTCGGCGCCTACGGTCACTTCGACAGCCGCGGCAAGATCGCACCGTTTGCGCCCCACGGCATCCGCATGGATCTGAACGCCTGGCTGCGCTCCCTCGCGCTTGCGCCACTGTCGGGTTATCTCGACGCGGCCATGGGGCGCCGGATCGCCAACGGCGTCGCGGATGGCACGCTCAACCTGTCCGCCACCAAGGGTCAGCTCAACGGTGTTCTCGATACCACCTTGACCAATTTCCGCCTCGCCAACAGCGCGACCACGGAAACCGATATCGCGTACGGCATTTCCATGAACACCGCGCTCAAGCTGCTCCGCGGGCACAACGACATCATCCATTTCCGCACCAAGATCCTCGGCGACGTCACCACCCCGTACTTCTCGCTCAACAACCTGATCCGCGAGGCCGTCCTGGCGGGTCTGCGCACCGCCCTGCTGTCGAACTATTCACCGCTCGGGCTGCTCAACAACGCCAAGAACAGCTTTCTCAACCTGTTCCGCTCGGTCGAGGACCGCCCCGCCCTCTTCGCCACGGGCAAGCACTACGTCCGGCCGGCGGACCGCACCTATCTGGCGCTCATCGCCAAGGCCATGCGCAGCCACCCCGGCTGGACGCTGCACATCGCCGGCCAGGCGGTACCGGCGGACGCCAAGGCCCTGAAGCTCCATGGCACGCCCGCCGCGCGGCATACCCGGCTGGAACAGCTCGCGCGGCGACGCCAGAGTGCGGTCAAGGACTATCTGGCGGCCCGCAACGTCAACCCGGCCCGCATCATCGCGGGCGACCCGTCAGTGGCCGACAGCAATCAAGCCAGGCCCGCCGTGAAGTTTTCGCTCGACAAGCATTAACGCTGCTTCTATTGTCCCCGACGCATTCATCCCCCGAATCCATACCGATGGACGCCGACTGCACGGCACGCACGTCGTGGGCCCCGTCGATGCCCACCCGCTGCCCCCGCCCCTGTCGGCAAGAAGACGCGCCACTGTCCGGGACCTGGCGTGCGTATTCGCACCGGGCGGAGGCGGCGTCCGTGCTCCGGCGTCACGCCGTGCGCCACCGGCCCCGCGACGATCGTCACGCATGCCACATGCCAACCGCAACGGCCGCGCCGGCACGCTCGCGGACGGGCCGCGACCGGCATTGCCTGTCGTCCCCGCGACAAATGCCCGCCCCAAAAAAAAACCGGCCCTGGAGGGGCCGGCTTGCAGCGACTCAGGCGCTTACCCGCAGCCGATCACTCGTCGTCGTCATCCGCGACCGCGGGACGATCAACCAGTTCGACGAACGCCATCGGCGCATTGTCGCCGGGACGATAGCCACACTTGAGGATGCGCAGATACCCGCCCGGGCGATCGGCGTATCGCGTGCCGAGTTCACCGAACAACTTGCCGACCGCTTCCTTGTCACGCAGGCGCGAGAAGGCGATACGGCGATTGTGAACGCTATCGGTCTTGGACAGCGTGATCAACGGCTCCGCGATGCGGCGCAACTCCTTGGCGCGCGGCAACGTGGTCCGGATCAGTTCCTCCTTGAAAAGCGAGGAGGACATATTCTTGAGCATGGCAGCGCGATGCGAGGACTCACGCCCTAGATTGCTGCCGCTTTTGCGATGACGCATAACGATGATTCCTTAGCGAAGGGACGACCGGCTTTCCATGATTCCGGTGCGTTTAGGCTTTCTCGAGTTCGGCCGGCGGCCAGTTCTCGACCGTCATACCCAGCTTCAGACCATGCTCGGCCAGCACTTCGCTGATTTCGGTCAGCGATTTCTTGCCCAGATTTGGCGTGCGCATCAGCTCGGTTTCGGTACGCTGAACCAGATCGCCCACATAGTGTATGTCTTCCGCCTTCAGGCAGTTGGTCGAGCGAACAGTCAGTTCCAGATCCTCGATCGGCTTGAGCAGCGTCGGATCGATGGCACTGGAATCACCCTGGCGCGACGCCTCCTCGCGGGCTTCCAGGTCCACGAACACCGACAGCTGATCATAGAGCGTGGCAGCCGCCGTCCGCACGGCGTCCTGCGGCTCCACGCTGCCATTGGTCTCGATATCGAGAATCAACTTGTCGAGGTCGGTGCGCTGCTCGACGCGCGCGCGGTCGACCGAATAACTGACTCGGCGGATCGGCGAGAACGAAGCGTCGAGACGCAGGCCGCCGATCTCGCTGGCCCCGGTGTCCTCTTCGCCCGGCTCCGCCTTGCTTTGCGCGGCGTGATAACCGCGGCCCTTGCGCACCTTCATGCTCATGCGCAACTCACCGCTGGTCAGATGCGCGATCACGAGGTCGGGGTTGACGATCTCCACATCGTGATCCGTGACGATGTCGCCCGCGGTCACCGCGCCCTCACCCGACTTGTGCAGGTGCAACTCGGCCTCGTCACGCTCGTGCATGCGCACGGCGACGTTCTTCAGGTTCAGCAGGACGTCGATAACGTCTTCCTGCATGCCGTCGACGGTGGTGTACTCGTGTAGCACGCCGTCGATGCTGACCTCGGTGATGGCAGCGCCCGGAATCGACGACAGCAGAATGCGACGAATGGCGTTGCCCAGGGTATGCCCGTAACCACGCTCGAGCGGCTCGAGCGAGATCTTGGCACGCCGCTCGCTCACACGCTCCACCTCGACCAGGCGCGGCTTCAGCAAATCGTTGGACTGCATATGCAAATACCTCTGGCTGCGAATGCAGCGCGGCCTTGATTACTTGGAGTAGAGCTCGACGACCAGATTCTCGTTGATGTCAGGCAATACCTGATCACGATCCGGCACCGACTTGTACGTGCCCTTCAGGCCCTTCTCGTCGACTTCCACCCAGTCCGCGAGTCCGATCTGCGAAGCAACCTGAACCGCCTCGATGATCCGGTTCTGCTGCTTGGCCTTGTTGCGGATGGCGATCACATCGCCTTCCCGGACCTGGTACGACGGGATGTTGACCGGGTAATCATTGACCGCCACGGCCTTATGATTCACCAGCTGACGCGCTTCGGCGCGCGTCGCCGCAAACCCCATCCGATAGACGACGTTGTCCAGACGCGACTCCAGCAGCTGCAGCAGCAGCACGCCGGTGGCGCCCTTCTGGCTGGCTGCTTTCTTGTAGTAGTTGCGGAACTGCTTCTCCAGCACCCCGTACATATGCCGCAGCTTCTGCTTCTCGCGCAGCTGCAGCGCATAGTCGGACAGACGCTGACGACGCGCGGTGCCCTGGGCACCCGGAAGCGTGTCGATCTTGCACTTGCCTTCAAGCGAACGGCCGCGGCCCTTCAGCAACAGATCGGTGCCGGCGCGACGCGAAAGCTTACACTTGGGACCGGTGTATTTCGCCATGATTATTTACCTATGTCGCGAAGCGCGCTAGACGCGGCGCTTCTTGGGCGGACGACAGCCGTTATGCGGAATCGGGGTCACGTCGATGATGCTCGTCACCTTGAAGCCCGACGCATTGAGCGAGCGCACCGCGGCTTCACGCCCCGGGCCCGGGCCCTTCACGCGAACCTCGAGATTCTTGACGCCGTACTGCGACGCGCCCTCGCCGGCACGCTCCGCCGCAACCTGCGCGGCGAACGGCGTACTCTTGCGCGAGCCTTTGAATCCGCAGGTGCCGGAAGTGCACCACGACAAGACGTTGCCCTGTCGATCGGAAATCGTGATGATGGTGTTGTTGAACGTGGCATACACGAACGCGATACCATCGGTAACGTTCCGACGCGCGCGCGCCTTGCGGCTGCGGCTGTTCGAGGTGGATGCTGTCGCCATAATGTCTATCTACCTGTGATCTCGCGCGGAAACGGCGCTTATCGACGAATCGGACGACGCGGGCCCTTGCGAGTCCGCGAATTGGTCTTCGTGCGCTGACCGCGCACCGGCAGCCCGCGACGGTGACGCATGCCGCGGTAGCAGCCGAGGTCCATCAGCCGCTTGATGTTCATCGACACCTCGCGACGAAGGTCACCTTCGATCGTGTACTGCTGCACCTGCGCACGCAGCGCCTCGACTTCGCCTTCCGTGAGATCCTTGATCTTGGTGTCGGTGGCTACACCGGCCTCCTTGCAGATCTCACGAGCGCGGGTATGACCCACGCCGTAAAGCGACGTCAGCGCAATGGCTGCATGCTTGTTGATCGGGAGATTGACTCCAGCGATTCGCGCCATTTGATTGAACTCCCAGCTCGCGGGTGCGGACGTGTTCGCTTCAAAAGGCGCGAACGACGCCGGAAAAGCCCGCCATCATATCCTTAAAAACTGACTTTGACAATACCGCCGAAGCGAATCAGCCCTGGCGCTGCTTATGCCGGGGATCCGTCGAGCAAATCACCATCACCGCGCCATTGCGGCGAATGACCTTGCAGTTGCGGCAAATCTTTTTGACCGATGCTCTAACTTTCATCTCGTCCCTCTACACGTGACTCACGTCACCATGACCGCCGAACAGCGGGCGACACGCTGCTATCGCAGCATGCCGGCCCGGCCGCCCGCCTTTAGATTGTTCTTGCGCATCAGGCCCTCGTACTGATGGGACATCAGATGAGCCTGCAACTGCGCCATGAAATCCATGACCACCACAACGATGATCAGAAGCGACGTGCCGCCGAAATAGAACGGCACGTTGTACTTGAGGATCAGCAACTCCGGCAGCAGGCAGACCAGCGTCACATAGACCGCGCCGGCGACCGTCAGCCGCGTCAGCACCGTATCGATGTAGTTGGCCGTCTGAATACCGGGCCGAACCCCCGGGATGAATGCACCGGACTTCTTCAGGTTATCCGCTGTCTCGCGCGAGTCGAACACCAACGCGGTATAGAAGAAGCAGAAGAAGATGATCATCCCCGAATAGAACAGCACATACAGCGGCTGCCCCGGCGCGATCGCATTCGACACCCAGTTCGCCACACTCCCGCCCTGACCCAGAAAGCGAATGATCGTCGCCGGGAACAGAATGATGCTGGAGGCGAAGATCGGCGGGATGACGCCGGCCATATTCAGTTTCAACGGCAGATGCTGTGTCTGGGCGGAATACATCCGCCGACCGCTCTGGCGCTGCGCGTGATGCACTGGAATCCGCCGTTGTGCACGCTCGACGAACACCACGAACGCCAGCACCGCCAGCGCACCGACGAACAACGCCACGACGAAGAAAAAACTGAGCTCGCCGGTCCGTACCAGATCCAGCGTACCGCCGATCGCCGACGGCAGTCCGGCCACGATCGCCGAAAAGATCAACATCGAAATGCCGTTGCCGATGCCGCGTTCGGTGACCTGCTCGCCGAGCCACATCAGGAACAGGGCGCCGGTCGTCAGCGTGATCGCCGTGGTGAAGATGAAACTGAACTCACTCACCCCGTTCAGGGCGATGCCCTGGTTCCACAACGCCACGCCGGTGCCGACCGACTGGAAGCCGGCCAGTACCACGGTGCCGTAGCGCGTGTACTGCGTGATCTTGCGCCGGCCCGATTCGCCCTCCTTCTTGAGCTCCTTGAGCGACGGCACGGTGGCCGTTAGGAGCTGGAAGATGATCGACGCCGAGATATAAGGCATCACGCCCAGAGCGAAGATCGACAAGCGCTTCAACGCACCACCGGTGAACATGACACCGACGTCGAGAATCGTTCCCGATTGCTGCTGGAACAACCGGGCCAACTCCGCCGGATCGATACCGGGCACCGGAATGAAGCTCCCGATACGGAACACGATCAGCGCGCCGAGCAGGAATAACAGCCGCTGCCGGATCTCGGTGAGATTACCGGCGTTGGGCATCATGCCGCCGCCTGCGTTGTTGGGACGCTTGGCCATGTCTATGCGGTGACCGAACCGCCCGCCGATTCGATCGCCTGACGGGCGCCGGCTGTCGCCGCCACACCCTTCAGCGTCACCGCCGAGGACAGCTCACCGGAAGCGATGATCTTGGCACCCCGCGCCTGGCGCGGCACAAGACGGGCCGCCTTGAGCGCAGCCAGGTCAATCTCGCCGCTCAACTTGTTCAGACTGTCCAGACGGACTTCAACCACACCCGAGCCGGTCGCGTGAAAGCCACGCTTGGGAATACGGCGCTGCAGCGGCATCTGGCCGCCTTCGAAGCCGACCTTCGTATAACCGCCGCTGCGCGAATGCTGGCCCTTGTGACCGCGACCCGCGGTCTTGCCGAGATCCGAACCGGCCCCGCGGCCAACGCGCTTGGCGTCCGGACGGGAACCCTCAGTGTAATGCAGGTCGTTGAGCTTCATTTAAGCCTCCTCGACCGCAAGCATGTCAGCAACCTTGTTGATCATGCCGCGATTTTCCGGGGTATCGGTCACTTCGACCGAGTGATTCACACGACGCAGACCCAGGCCCCGTACGCAGGCGCGATGTCGCGCAATGCGGCCGATGGGGCTCTTGATCAGCGTAACTTTGATCCGCTTGTCTGCCATGACCGCCTCGTTTACGCCGTAATGTCTTCGACGGACTTGCCGCGCTTGGCCGCAATGAATTCCGGATCATGCATGTTGCGCAAACCGTTGATGGTCGCCCGCACCAGGTTGATCGGATTACGCGAGCCGTAGCTCTTGCACAGTACGTTGTTCACGCCCGCAACCTCGAACACCGCGCGCATGCCGCCGCCCGCAATCACACCGGTACCTTCCGAGGCCGGGCGCATGATCACCTTGCTCGAACCGTGCTCGCCGACAATGGCGTGCTGCAGCGTGGAGCCTTCCTTGATCTGCACGCGCACCATGCTCTTGCGCGCGGCCTCCATCGCCTTGGCGATGGCCAGCGGCACTTCACGCGCCTTGCCATAGCCATAGCCGACGCGACCCTCGCCGTCGCCGACCACGGTCAGCGCGGTAAAGCCGAACTGACGGCCGCCCTTGACCACCTTGGCCACGCGATTGACAGTGACGAGCTTTTCGAGCAGGTCGCCTTCGGTGCGTTGTTCGTTACGTGTTGCCATATCTCGTATCCGTTAGAACTGCAGGCCGCTTTCACGCGCGGCATCGGCCAGCGCCTTGATGCGACCGTGATAGGCAAAGCCCGAGCGATCGAAGGCGACCTCCTGGATGCCCGCGGCCTTGGCGCGTTCGGCGATCGTGCGACCGACCAGTTCGGCGGCCGACTTGTTGCCGCGATGACCCGCGACTTCGCCCCGCAGATCCTTGTCGAGCGTCGAGGCCGACACCAGCGTCCGGCCGCCGTCCGGCGAGACGATCTGTGCATAAATGTGCTGCGGCGTGCGATGCACCGACAGGCGGTGCGCGCCCAGCTTGCGCATGTGCATCCGGGCCCGGCGCGCACGCCGCAGACGAGAAACCGTTTTCTTGTGCATAACGATCCTGAATCCGTTGCTGTAGGCGAAAACGCGCTACTTCTTCTTGGCGTCTTTGCGGATGATTCGTTCGCCCGCATAGCGAATGCCCTTGCCCTTGTACGGCTCGGGCGGACGCCAGGCGCGAATCTCGGCCGCGGCCTGACCCACGACCTGCTTATCGGCCCCCTTGAGTACGATCTCGGTCGCGCTCGGCGTTTCCACCGTCACGCCCTCGGGCACTTCGTAGACCACCGGGTGGGACAGGCCCAGCGACAGATTCACCTTGCCGCCCTGGGCCTGGGCGCGATAACCGACGCCTTCAAGCTGCAGTTTGCGCTCGAAGCCCTCGGTCACGCCGTGGACCATGTTGGCAACCGTCGCCCGCACCGTGCCGGCCATGGCCATGTTCGGCTGGCGACCGGTAGCCTGGGCTCGTGCCACGCCATCCGAAACTTCCAGATCCACGCCAAGCGGCAGGCGGAACGCCAGTTCGCCGCCCTTGCCCTTGACCGTGATATCGCGCCCATTGACGACACACTCGACGCCGCTGGGAATATTAACCGGCGCTTTGGCTACTCTCGACATCTTATTGCTCCTCGCCTGACCGGCTTACGATACGTAGCAGAGGACTTCGCCGCCGTGGCCGGCCGCGCGGGCCGCCCGGTCGGACATCACGCCCTGCGACGTCGAGATGATCGAAATACCCAAGCCACCCACGACCTCGGGCACATCGTTCTTGTTGCAGTAAAGACGCAGCCCGGGTTTCGAGGCGCGCTCGATATACTCGATCACGCCGTGGCCCTGGAAGTACTTCAGGCCAATCCGCAAACGCGGCTTGCCCTCGACCTCGGCCGTTTCATAGCCACTGATGTAGCCTTCATCCTCGAGCACCTTCGCAATCGCGAGCTTGAGCTTCGAGGAGGGCATTTCAACGCTTTCCTTGTCCGCCGACTGCCCGTTACGAATACGGGTCAGCATGTCGGCGATGGGGTCAGTCATACTCATGCGTACCGATACCTATTAACTGTGAACTACCAGGACGAGAGCACGAGGCCGGGCACTTCGCCCCGCATCGCAGCTTCGCGCAGCTTGTTACGGGACAGACCGAACTTGCGATAGACACCCTTCGGGCGCCCGGTCACTCGACAACGGCGCGTAACCCGGGTCGGGCTCGCATCGCGCGGCAACGCCTGCAATTCCTGGGCAGCGGCATAACGCTCTTCAGGCGTGGCCTGCGGATCTTCGATCCGGGCCTTGATCGCCTGACGCTTGGCCGCGTACTTGGCTACGATCTTCATGCGCTTTTCATCACGCGCAATCATGCTTTTCTTCGCCATAATTATCTCCGGAAGGGGAAGTTGAACCCTTCAAGCAGGGCCCGCCCCTCTTCATCGCTCGACGCGGTGGTCGAGATCACGATATCCATGCCGCGCAACGCATCCACGCGATCGTAATCGATCTCGGGAAACACGATCTGCTCCTTGAGGCCGAGGCTGTAATTGCCCCGCCCGTCGAAGGAGCGCGGATTGAGGCCGCGAAAATCGCGGATACGCGGCAACGTCACGTTGACCAGGCGGTCCAGGAATTCATACATCCGGGCGCGGCGGAGCGTGACCTTGCAGCCGATCGGCCAGCCTTCGCGGATCTTGAATCCGGCGACCGACTTGCGGGCACGGGTCATCACCGGCTTCTGCCCGGCGATCTTTTCCATGTCGCCCATCGCGGCCTCGATCACCTTGCGATCCGACACCGCTTCGCCCACGCCCATGTTCAGCGTGATCTTGGCAATCCGGGGCGCCGCCATGCGGCTGCTGTAGTCGAACTTCTCGACCAGCTCGCCGACAATGCGATCCCTGTAAACGGCCTTCAACCGCGGCGCGATTGTCTGTTCTGCGTTTTCCATGACTCGCCTACGCGTCCACTACTTCGCCGGAGGACTTGAAGACGCGCACCTTGCGTCGGTCTTCACCTTCACCCAGCCATTTGAAACCAACACGCTCGCCCTTTTCGGTCTGCGGGTTGTACAGCATCACGTTCGACACGTGCAGCGGCATCTCCTTTTCCTCGATGCCACCCTGTACACCCTGGTTGGGGTCGGGCTTGACATGTTTTTTGACCATGTTCAAGCCTTCCACCAAGACCTTGCCGTTGTCGAGCACACGTGTGACGGTGCCGCGGCGGCCCCGGTCCTTGCCGGCCACCACCATGACTTCGTCGCCTTTACGGATTTTGCTGGAGCTCATAGCACCTCCGGCGCAAGCGAAATGATGCGCATGAACTTGGCACGCAGTTCACGAGTCACCGGGCCGAAGATACGGGTCCCGACCGGCTCGTTGTTGGCGTTGAGCAGCACGGCGGCGTTGCTGTCGAAGCGGATGACCGAGCCATCCACACGACGCACGCCACGCTTGGTGCGCACCACGACCGCGTTCATCACATCGCCTTTCTTCACACGACCGCGCGGAATGGCATCCTTGACCGTGATCTTGATGATGTCGCCGACACGAGCATAACGCCGGTGCGAACCGCCCAGTACCTTGATGCACTGGACGCGACGGGCACCGCTGTTGTCGGCTGCGCTGAGTTCCGATTCTGTCTGAATCATGACCTTGGCTATCCTGCAGTATCGAACTCGCCAGCCTTGTCTACGACACGGCTGAGCGACCACGATTTGTGACGAGAGATCGGGCGACCCTCACGAATCTCGACCCAGTCGCCCACATTGCAGACATTGTCTGCGTCGTGTGCCTTGAGTCGCGTGCTGCGCTTGACGTACTTGCCATACAGCGGATGCTGCATGCGCCGCTCGATCGACACCACGATGGTCTTGTCCATCGCGTTGCTGACCACGCGGCCCACGAGTGCGCGCTGGCGCTTTTCGCCTGCTTCGGGTTGCGTGTTGGTATCGCTCATCGGAGTTAACCCTGATTGCGTGCTTCGTTGAGCACGGTCTTGATACGGGCGATATCGCGCCGGATACGTCCGAACTGATGCGTCGCCGCCAGCTGACCGCTGCCCTGCTGCATGCGCAGGTTGAACTGCTCGCGCCGCAGCGCCACCAGCTCCTCGTTCAGCTCGTCGGCCGATTTCTGTCTCAGATCTGTCGCTTTCATGATCGCCTCTACATCACCTTGCGTTCGACGAACACGGTCTTGACCGGCAACTTGGAAGCGGCCAGCCGGAACGCTTCCTGCGCCACTTCACGCGAAACGCCTTCCATCTCGTAGAGCATGGAGCCGGGCTGGACCTTGGCGACCCAGAACTCGACGTTGCCCTTGCCCTTGCCCATACGCACTTCGATGGGCTTCTTGGTTACCGGCTTGTCCGGGAACACGCGGATCCAGGTCTTGCCGCCACGCTTGATGTAGCGCGTCATGGCACGACGTGCGGCCTCGATCTGCCGCGCCGTCAGCCGACCGCGCTCCACGGCCTTGAGGCCGAACTCGCCGAAGCTGACTTCGTTGCCGCGCTGCGCCAGGCCGCGGTTGCGACCTTTCTGCACCTTGCGGAACTTGACTCGCTTGGGTTGCAACATAACGCCTTACCCCGCTGCAGCGCCGGACTCGGCGCTTTCTTCGACTTTAGGCTCGGTGTCGAACACCTCGCCCTTGAAGATCCAGACCTTGACGCCGATGACACCGTAGGTCGTCTTGGCTTCCGCCAGGCCGTAGTCGATGTCGGCACGCAGCGTATGCAGCGGCACACGGCCGTCGCGGTACCATTCGGTACGCGCAATCTCGGCGCCGTTCAGGCGCCCCGCGACGTTCACGCGGATACCGCCGGCGCCCAGGCGCATGGCGTTGCCCACCGCACGCTTCATGGCGCGGCGAAACATGATGCGGCGCTCGAGCTGCTGCGCGATATTCTGCGCGACGAGATAGGCATCCAGCTCCGGACGCCGAATCTCCTCGACCGACAGATGCACCGGCACACCCATGCGTGCCGCCACCTCGGACCGCAGCTTGTCGATGTCCTCGCCCTTCTTGCCGATCACGATACCCGGCCGTGCGGTGTGAATCGTGATGCGAGCCGAACGGGCCGGACGGTCGATCTGAATACGACTGACCGACGCATGCGACAGCTTTTCGCGAATGAATTCGCGCACCGCCAGATCGGTGTTCAGCGCATCGGCGTAACCCTGACCCTCGGCGTACCAGCGCGAGCTCCACTCGGTGGTGATGCCGAGCCGGAAACCGACGGGATGTACTTTATGACCCATATCTTTATCCGCTGTCGTTGGACCGCCTAGCGGTCGGCCACTCGAATGGTGACGTGACTCGTCCGCTTCAGGATGCGATCGGCGCTGCCGCGGGCACGCGGCTTCATCCGCTTCATCGTCGGCCCCTCGTCGACCATGATGGTCGCGATCCTGAGCTCGTCGATATCCGCACCCTCGTTGTGCTCGGCATTGGCAAGCGCCGACTCGAGCACCTTGTGCACGATCCGCGCCGCCTTCTTGGTCGAGAACTCAAGCACTTCGAGCGCCCGCTCAACCGGCATGCCGCGGACTTCGTCGGCGACCAGGCGGGCCTTCTGCGGCGAGATACGCGCGAACCGCAATTTTGCGACAGATTCCATCTCGATATCTCCGCGTTAACCCTTGCGATCGCCGAGATGACCCTTGAAGGTCCGGGTCGGCGAAAATTCACCCAGCTTGTGTCCGACCATATTTTCGGACACGAATACCGGAACGTGCTGGCGGCCGTTGTGGACCGCGATGGTGAGGCCGATCATGTCCGGCGTCACCATCGAGCGACGCGACCAGGTCTTGATCGGACGCTTGGTGCTCGCACCCTGAGCCGCCTCGACCTTCCTGGCCAGATGCAGGTCGACGAAGGGACCTTTCTTGAGAGAACGTGGCATAACTTATCCCGTACCTTGTCTGGCGCCCTAGCGCTTTTTGCGCTTGGTGCTCCGACGGACAATCATGCCGTCGGTGCGCTTGTTCGAACGAGTCTTGAGACCCTTGGTCTTCCAACCCCAGGGACTGGTCGGATGCCGGCCACCGCTGGTGCGACCCTCGCCACCACCATGCGGGTGGTCGATCGGATTCATGGCCACACCGCGAACGGTGGGACGCTTGCCGCGCCAGCGTGTGGCGCCGGCCTTGCCGAGCTGACGCAGGCTGTGCTCGTTGTTGCCAACCTCGCCGACGGTCGCCTTGCAGTTGATGTGCACGCGACGGGTTTCGCCGGACTTCAGGCGCAACACGCAGTACTCGCCGGCCCGCGCCGCGATCTGGATGCTCGTGCCGGCGCTGCGCGCCAGCTGGGCACCCTTGCCGGGACGCATTTCCACACAATGCACCGTTGTACCCACCGGGATGCTGGCCAGCGGCAATGCGTTGCCCGGACGAATCGGCGACTGCGGACCGGAAACGATCGGCGTACCGGCTTCGACACCGCGCGGCGCGATGATGTATCGGCGCTCGCCGTCGGCATAGAGCACCAGCGCGATGTTCGCGCTGCGATTCGGATCGTACTCCAGACGCTCGACCTTACCCGGGACGCCGTCCTTGTTGCGCTTGAAATCGATCAGCCGATAATGCTGACGATGACCGCCGCCGCGATGACGAACCGTGATCCGGCCGTGCGCGTTGCGACCACCCTGCTTGTGCTTCTTGACCAGCAGCGCTTCATGCGGCCTGCCGCTGTGCAGGTCGGGGCGCTTGACGCTGACCACGAACCGCCGGCCCGCTGATGTCGGATTGGCTTTCTTGAGTGCCATAGTATTCTAGCTCCGCTACGTCGCCCTACTGGGCGGCGCCGTCAAGAAAATCGATTTCGTCGCCTTCGGCCAGCGTCACATAAGCCTTCTTGAAACCGCTTCGCAAACCGGCCTGGCCGCGAAAGCGCTTCCGCTTGGGCTTGTTGTTCAACGTGGTCACACCGACGACCTTGACGTTGAACAGGGACGCGACCGCTTCGGCGATCTCGTGCTTGTTCGCGTCGCCGGCGACCTGGAAGACCACCTGGTTGGCCGAATCGCCAACCACCGAAGCCTTTTCCGAGACGAGCGGCGAACGCAGTACCTGATAGATGCGCTCTTTATTCATGCCAGCCATCCTTCGAACGCCTGCAGCGCGCTTTCCGTCATCAACACATGCTCAGCGCCGACCAGCGTGACCGGATCGAGATCCGTGACCGCGACCACGTCGAAGCCGACGATATTGTTGGCCGAATAGCCGAGCTTGTCGTCGACTTCGGATACAACCAGCACGCCGCGCGCCTCGACCGACTGCTCGGACAGAGCCTTGAGCAGGCCCTTGGTGCTACGCGACTCGAGCGCCAGATCCGGAACCACCGAAAGGCGATCCTGGCGAACCAGCTCCGAAACGATCGCACTCATGCCGGCGCGATACATCTTGCGGTTGACCTTCTGCGAGAAATCGCGGGGACTTGCGGCGAACGTCACGCCGCCACCGGACCAGATCGGACTGCGAATGGTGCCAGCCCGGGCGCGGCCCGTGCCCTTCTGACGCCACGGCTTCTTGCCGCCGCCGCGCACTTCCGCACGATTTTTCTGCGCCTTGGTGCCCGCACGACCACCGGCGAGATATGCCGTGACGATCTGATGCACCAGAGTTTCGTTGAACGGGCGACCGAAAACGGCGTCCGACACCGAAACCGACTTGTCGCCGCTTGCGAGATTCAGTTCCATGCTTAAACCTGCCTATTCGCCAGCGCGCCGTTAACCGGCCTTCTTGACCGCCGGCTGAATGATGACGTCACCGTTCTTGGCACCCGGCACACCGCCGCGAACCAGAATGAGACCCCGCTCTTCGTCCACGCGAACCACTTCCAGGTTCTGGACCGTGGTACGGGCGTTACCCAGCTGGCCGGCCATCTTCTTGCCCTTGAACACATGACCCGGCGACTGGTTCTGACCAATCGAGCCCGGCGCGCGATGCGCCTTCGAGTTACCATGCGTCGACCGCTGGGACCGGAAATTGTGACGCTTGATCACACCACCGTAGCCCTTGCCGATGGAGCGCCCGATCACGTCGACGTACTGCCCGGCGGCGAAGATCGACACCGTCAGCTCACCGCCGACCTCGATCTCGACCTGCTCCGGCTCGACGGCCTCTTCGCCATCGGCCGCGCCGGACGCAACCCGGGGCCAGTCACCGTCCACGCGAAACTCCCACATACCGCGACCCGCCTCGACGCCGGCCTTCTTGAAGTGCCCGGCGGCCGGCCTGGTCACGCGGTTTGCGCGACGCGTACCGGTCGTCACCTGCAGTGCGCGGTAGCCATCGGTTTCGACATCTTTTTTCTGGACGACGCGGTTCGGCTCGACCTCGACGACCGTGACAGGCACGGACACGCCGTTGTCGTCGAACACGCGCGTCATGCCGCGCTTGCGACCTACCAATCCAATAGCCATTTATTAAGTACCTTCTCGCTTATCGCCACTCGCTAGAGGGGGCGACAGTTCAAGTATGGTTTTCCAGTGCAAAGGGCCCGCGTGATCGCGGGCCTCTTCCAACAAGAGGGCGCGAAGTATAACACGCCCCGGTGACTTGTGTCGCCCTTACTGCAATTTAATTTGGACGTCGACGCCCGCAGCAAGATCGAGTTTCATCAACGCGTCGACCGTCTTCTCGGTCGGCTCGACAATATCCATCATCCGCTTGTGCGTGCGGATTTCATACTGATCCCGGGCGTCCTTGTTGACGTGCGGCGAGATCAGGATGGTATAGCGCTCCTTGCGCGTCGGCAGCGGGATCGGGCCGTGGACCTGCGCACCGGTACGCTTGGCGGTCTCGACGATCTCGCGGGCCGACTTATCGATCAATCGATGGTCGAACGCCTTGAGACGAATACGAATGTTCTGACTAGCTGCCATGACGATTCAAATGCCTCAGGCCGTAATTTTGGTCACGACGCCCGCACCCACAGTGCGACCGCCTTCACGAATGGCGAAGCGCAGGCCTTCTTCCATCGCAATCGGATGAATGAGCTCAACGTTCATCGTCACGTTGTCGCCCGGCATCACCATCTCGGTGTCCGCCGGCAGCTCGCAAGCGCCCGTCACGTCCGTCGTGCGGAAGTAGAACTGCGGACGATAGCCCTTGAAGAACGGCGTATGACGACCGCCCTCTTCCTTCTTCAGCACGTACACTTCGCATTCGAAGTTGGTGTGCGGCGTGATCGATCCCGGCTTGGCCAGCACCTGACCACGCTCGATGTCTTCGCGCTTGGTGCCGCGCAGCAGCGCGCCGATGTTGTCGCCCGCCTGACCCTGGTCCAGCAGCTTGCGGAACATCTCCACGCCGGTGACCGTCGTCTTGGTCGTGGGGTTGATGCCCACGATTTCGATGTCGTCACCCACGTTGACCACGCCGCGCTCGACACGACCGGTGGCGACCGTGCCGCGGCCGGAGATCGAGAACACGTCTTCGACCGGCATCAGGAACGCTCCGTCGATGGCACGCTCGGGGTCCGGAATGAATTCATCCATGGCCCGCACGAGCTTGGCGATCGATTCCGCCCCGTGCTCGCCTTCGTCGCCTTCCAGCGCCTTGAGCGCACTGCCGATGATCACCGGCGTGTCGTCGCCCGGGAAGTCGTAGGCGTCCAGCAGTTCGCGGACCTCCATTTCCACCAGCTCAAGCAGCTCTTCGTCGTCCACCATGTCGGCCTTGTTCAGGTATACGACAATGAACGGCACGCCCACCTGGCGCGCCAGCAGAATGTGCTCGCGCGTCTGCGGCATGGGGCCGTCGGCCGCCGACACAACCAGGATCGCGCCGTCCATCTGCGCGGCACCCGTGATCATGTTCTTGACGTAGTCCGCATGGCCCGGGCAGTCCACGTGCGCATAGTGACGCGCTTCACTCTCGTACTCGACGTGCGAGGTGGAGATCGTGATGCCGCGCGCCTTTTCTTCCGGCGCCTTGTCGATGGCATCAAACGCCGACAGCTCCGAACCGAACAACCGGTTCGACACCACCGTCAGCGCGGCCGTCAGCGTCGTCTTGCCATGGTCCACGTGACCAATCGTGCCGACGTTGACGTGCGGCTTGTTACGCTCGAATTTTGATTTGGACACGGCGACTTCCTCTTATGCCTTTTCCGGTTGATTGCGAGTCAACGCCTCGACGATATTTCGCGGCGCTTCTGCATAATTGTCGAATTGCATGGTGTAGGTGGCACGCCCCTGACTCATGGAGCGCAAATCGGTCGCATAACCGAACATCTCGGACAACGGCACCGTAGCCGAAATCTGCTTGCCGGTCGGGATGTCTTCCATGCCCTTCAGATTGCCGCGACGCCGATTGAGATCGCCCATGACGTCGCCCATGTACTCTTCGGGCGTGACGACTTCGACGTCCATCATCGGCTCGAGCAACACGGCCGAAGCCTTGCGCGCACCATCCTTGAGTGCCATCGAGCCGGCTATTTTAAACGCCGCCTCGTTGGAGTCAACATCATGGTAAGAACCGTCGTAGAGGGTGACCTTGATATCGACCATGGGGTAGCCCGCGACCACGCCGTTGGTCATGGCCTCCTGAATACCCTTGTCGACCGCGCCGATGTATTCCTTCGGCACCACGCCACCGACAATGGCGTTGACGAATTCATAGCCGGCGCCGGCTTCTTCCTGCGGCTCGATGCGCAGATAGACGTGCCCGTACTGACCACGACCACCCGACTGACGAACGAACTTGCCTTCCTGCTCGACCTTCTTGCGAATGGTCTCGCGATAGGCCACCTGCGGCGCACCGACGTTGGCCTCGACACCGAACTCTCGCTTCATGCGATCGACGATGATTTCAAGATGCAACTCGCCCATGCCCGAGATGATGGTCTGCGACGTCTCTTCGTCCGTGCGCACACGGAAGGACGGATCCTCCTGCGCAAGCTTCGACAACGCCACGCCCATCTTTTCCTGGTCGGACTTGGTCTTGGGCTCGACCGCGACGGCAATAACCGGCTCCGGGAACTCCATACGCTCGAGAATGACCTGGGAGTCAGGCGCACAGAGCGTATAACCGGTGGTCACGTTTTTCAGGCCGACCACGGCCGCGATATCGCCCGCGCGGATTTCCTTGATCTCTTCGCGCGAGTTGGAATGCATCTGAAGCAGACGACCCACGCGCTCTTTCTTGTTCTCGATCGGGTTGTAAACCGCGTCGCCCGATGCCAGCACGCCTGAATACACACGAATGAACGAGAGCGAGCCGACAAACGGATCGGTGGCAATCTTGAACACCAGCGCGGAGAACGGCTCGTCGTCGGTGGCATGGCGCTCGATCTGCTTTTCCGGATCGTTGGCGTCGATGCCCTTGATCGCCGGCACTTCGGTCGGCGCCGGCAAGTAGTCGATGACCGCGTCGAGCATCGCCTGGACGCCCTTGTTCTTGAACGCGGTACCGCAGATCGTCGGCGTGATCTCGTTGTTGATCGTGCGCTTGCGCAGGCCCGATTTGATGTCGTCGATGCTCAACTCACCCGATTCGAGATATTTCTCCATGATCTCTTCATCGGCCTCGGCTGCCGCCTCGACCATGGCTTCCCGGAACTTCTCGGCGTCGGCCTGAAGATGCTCGGGAATATCGCGCGCCTCGAACGTGCGGCCGCCGTCTTCCTGGTTCCAGTAGATCGCCTGCATGCGAATCAGGTCGACCACGCCCTCGAACTCGTCCTCAGCGCCGATCGGCAACTGCAGAGTCACCGGAGTGCTGGCCAGCCGCGACTTCATCATCTCGAGACAGCGCCAGTAATCCGCGCCCAGCTTGTCCATCTTGTTGACGAAGACAATCCGTGGCACGTGATACTTGTTGGCCTGACGCCAGACCGTTTCGGTCTGCGGCTCCACACCGGCATTGGCGTCCAGCACACACACGGCGCCGTCGAGCACACGTAGCGAACGCTCGACTTCGATAGTGAAGTCAACGTGACCGGGCGTATCGATGATGTTGATTCGATACTGGTGCGGATACTGCTGCTCCATACCCTGCCAGAAACAGGTGGTGGCAGCCGAGGTAATGGTGATGCCGCGCTCCTGCTCCTGCGCCATCCAGTCCATCACGGCCGCGCCGTCATGCACCTCGCCCATCTTGTGAGAGATACCGGTGTAGTACAGAACACGTTCGGTCGTCGTCGTCTTGCCGGCATCGATGTGGGCCATGATGCCAATGTTGCGATAACGCTCAAGTGGATGCTTACGGGCCATGAGGGTCTCTTGTAGCTCTTGCGAAATGGTGCGCGCGGGGATCGCGCGTCTTACCAGCGGAAGTGCGAGAACGCCTTGTTGGCGTCGGCCATGCGATGCGTGTCCTCACGCTTCTTGACCGCCGCACCGCGATGCTCGGAGGCATCGATCAGCTCGCCGGCCAACCGACGCGCCATGGTGTTCTCGCCACGCTTGCGCGCGGCATCGATAACCCAGCGCATGGCGAGCGTCGTACGACGAATCGCGCGCACCTCGACCGGCACCTGATAGGTGGCGCCGCCCACGCGGCGGGACTTGACCTCGACCGCAGGACGCACGTTGTCGAGCGCTTCCTGCAGCACTTCCAGAGGCTCGTCCGTGCCTTTCTTGGTGGAGATCTGGGACAGCGCGCCGTAGACGATCATTTCGGCCTTCGACTTCTTGCCATCCTCCATGATCATGTTCATGAACTTGGCGAGGAGCTCGCTGTGATACCGCGGATCCGGAAGGATTTCGCGGCGCGGGGCGGATGCACGACGGGACATAGCTTTTCTAACCTATTCGTTTGAACGGATGCGGCCGACCTACGACTTCGGCTTCTTGGCGCCGTACTTCGAACGACCCTGACGACGCGCTTCCACGCCCGAGGCATCCAGCGCACCGCGCACCGTGTGGTAACGCACACCGGGCAAGTCCTTGACACGACCGCCGCGAATCAGCACGACGGAGTGTTCCTGAAGGTTATGACCTTCACCACCGATGTAGCTAGCCACTTCATAGCCGTTGGTCAGCCGCACACGCGCGACCTTGCGCAGTGCCGAGTTCGGCTTCTTCGGCGTGGTGGTATAGACGCGGGTGCAGACGCCACGCTTCTGCGGGCAGCCCTGCAACGCCGGCACGTCATTCTTCTGCCGTTTGTCCTTGCGGCCCTTACGGACCAATTGGTTGACCGTAGACACGTCGTCACCCTGATCTTGATCTTAAAAAATATTAAGGCAGCCCGGGAATCCAGGCTGCCAGAAGAGGACGGCGGATACTAAGGCAGACGCACGCTGGTGTCAACCATCGCGCGCCTGCCCGGTAGCGCCATCAGTTCTGCTCGTCGCCGGCGGCGTCGGCATTGTGCGAACCCGCGTCAGCGCGATCCAGCGCGTCCTCGGCGTCGGCATTGGCCTCGGCGGCCATCTCCACGGCCTCCTCGACCGCTTCGCCCCGAGTGGCCGGCAGAGCGCCCTGCAGGTCCAGCGGGCCCATGCGCTCGCGCCGACGCTGCTCGTGATACGCCAGGCCGGTACCCGCCGGAATCAGCCGACCGACGATGACGTTTTCCTTGAGACCCCGCAGATCGTCCCGGGCGCCGCGCACGGAGGCTTCGGTCAGCACGCGCGTGGTTTCCTGGAACGAGGCCGCCGAAATGAACGACTCGGTCGACAGGCTCGCCTTGGTGATGCCCAGCAACAGCCGGTCGAAGGTCGCGGGCTGCTCGCCCTTGGCCTCGACCCGGCGATTCTCGTCCAGCACCGCCTGGTACTCGGCCTGCTCGCCCTGCAGGAACTTGGTATCACCCGCGTCGACAATCTCGACCCGACGCAGCATCTGGCGAATGATCACCTCGATGTGCTTGTCGTTGATACGCACGCCCTGCAGCCGGTAGACGTCCTGAATCTCCTTGACCAGATAGTCCGAGAGCTTCGGAATCCCCTGGAGACGCAGGATGTCGTGCGGCATCGGCTCGCCGTCGGACACGATTTCGCCCTTCTCGACGTACTCGCCCTCGAAGACGTTGATCTGACGCCACTTCGGCACCAGCAGCTCGGTCTCGTAGCCATCGGAATCGACGATCTTGAGGCGCTGCTTGCCCTTGGTCGCCTCACCGAAACGCACGGTGCCCGCGGCTTCGGCGAGAATCGCCGGCACCTTGGGCTTGCGCGCCTCGAACAGGTCGGCCACGCGGGGCAGACCACCCGTGATGTCGCGGGTCTTGGACGATTCCTGCGGAATACGGGCGGTGACGTCACCCACCACGATCTCCTGCCCGTCCTCCACTACCACGATCGCCTTGGGTGGCAGACTGTACGCCGCCGGGATCTCGGTACCCGGGAAGTTCAGCTCATTGCCGTCGCCGTCGAGCAGCTTGATCACCGGGCGCAGGTCCTTGTTGGCCTGGCCGCGCGATTTCGGCTCGGTCACCACCAGCGTGGAAACGCCGGTGATTTCGTCGATCTCGCGCTGCACCGTCACACCTTCGATGAACTCCTCGAACTTCACCTTGCCGGCGACTTCCGAGATGATCGGATGGGTATGCGGATCCCAGTCGGCGAGACGCTTGCCGGCCTCGACCTGATCGCCCTCGCCGACGTGCAGCCGCGCGCCGTAGGGGATCTTGTAGCGTTCCTTTTCGCGGTAGTTGTCGTCCATGACGCCGATTTCGCCCGATCGCGACACCGCGACCAGATGCCCGTCCTCGGCGTGCGCCACGGTCTTGATGTTGTGCAGCTTGACCGTGCCGTCGGTCTTGGTCTCGACGCCGTCGGCCGAAACCGCACGCGAGGCCGCGCCGCCGACGTGGAAGGTACGCATGGTCAGCTGCGTGCCGGGCTCGCCGATCGACTGCGCCGCAATCACGCCGACGGATTCGCCGATCGAGACCCGCTCGCCACGCGCCAGATCCCGGCCATAGCACTGCGCGCACACGCCGAACGATGCTTCACAGGTGATCGGGCTGCGCACATGCACCATGTCGATGGAGTTGACCTCGAGCTTGTCGACCTCGCGCTCGGTGAGCAGCGTGCCGGCATCGATCAGGGTCGTGTTGTCGGCCGGGTCGACCACGTCGCGCGCCAGCACGCGACCGAGCACCCGTTCGCGCAGGGGCTCGACCACGTCGCCGCCTTCCACGATCGGGTACATCGGAATACCGCCCTCGGTGCCGCAGTCCACGTCGGTGATAACAACGTCCTGCGACACATCCACGAGACGCCGGGTCAGATAACCCGAGTTCGCGGTCTTGAGCGCGGTGTCGGCCAGACCCTTGCGGGCGCCGTGCGTGGAGATGAAGTACTGCAGTACGTTCAGCCCCTCGCGGAAGTTGGCCGTGATGGGCGTCTCGATGATCGAGCCGTCCGGTTTGGCCATCAGGCCACGCATGCCGGCCAGCTGGCGGATCTGGGCCGCGCTACCACGGGCGCCGGAGTCCGCCATCATGAAGATCGAGTTGAACGAGGTCTGGTCGACGGGGTTGCCCTCGCCGTCCACGACTTCGTCCAGGCCGAGCTTGTCCATCATGGCATTGGCGATCTGCTCGTTCGCCCGGGACCAGATATCGATGACCTTGTTGTAACGCTCGCCCTGGGTCACGAGACCAGAGGTGTATTGATCCTCGATCTCCTTGACTTCGTCCTCGGCCCGCGCCAGCACGGTCTGCTTTTCTTCCGGAATCACCATGTCGCCCACGGCGATCGAGATACCGGCCTTGGTCGACATGCGGAAACCGGTGTACATCAACTGGTCGGCGAAGACCACGGTCTCCTTGAGACCGACGTTGCGGTACGCCTGATTGATGACTTCGCTGACCGTTTTCTTGCCGAGCTCCTGGTTGATCATGGCGAACGGCAGGCCCGGGGGCAGGATGTCATAGAGCATCGCCCGGCCGACGGTGGTCTCGACGATGCGCGTGACCGGCGTCGTATTGCCATCCTCGTCCATGTCGACGTCGTCGAGACGGACCTTGATCAGGGCCTGCAGATGCACCTGCCCGGCGTCATAGGCGCGATGCACCTCGGCCGGATCGGAGAAGGTCATGCCCTCGCCGGCCTGGTTCACCCGCGAACGGGTCATCCAGTACAGCCCGAGCACGACGTCCTGGGTGGGCACGATGATGGGCGCGCCGGAGGCCGGCGACAGCACGTTGTTGGTCGACATCATCAGCACGCGCGCTTCCAGCTGTGCCTCGACGGACAGCGGCACGTGCACGGCCATCTGGTCGCCGTCGAAGTCGGCGTTGAAGGCGGTGCAGACCAGCGGATGCAGCTGGATCGCCTTGCCCTCGATCAGCACCGGCTCGAACGCCTGGATACCCAGGCGATGCAGGGTCGGCGCGCGGTTGAGCAGCACCGGATGCTCGCGGATCACGTTTTCCAACATGTCCCAGACTTCCGGTTCTTCGCGCTCGACCATCTTCTTGGCCGCCTTGATCGTGGAGGCGTACTCCAGACGCTGCAGGCGGGAATAGATGAACGGCTTGAACAGCTCGAGCGCCATTTTCTTGGGCAGGCCGCACTGGTGCAGCTTGAGCGTCGGGCCGACCACGATCACCGAACGGCCCGAGTAGTCGACGCGTTTGCCGAGCAGGTTCTGGCGGAACCGGCCCTGCTTGCCCTTGATCATGTCGGCCAGCGACTTCAGCGGGCGCCGGTTGGAACCGGTGATCGCCCGGCCGCGGCGGCCGTTGTCGATCAGCGCATCCACCGATTCCTGCAGCATGCGCTTTTCGTTGCGCACGATGATGTCCGGCGCGTTCAGGTCGAGCAGCCGCGCGAGGCGGTTGTTGCGGTTGATCACACGCCGGTACAGATCGTTGAGATCCGAGGTGGCGAAGCGGCCGCCATCCAGCGGCACCAGCGGACGCAGGTCCGGCGGCAGCACCGGCAGCGCCCGCAGGATCATCCACTCGGCCTTGTTGCCCGACTGATGGAAATACTCCAGCAGCTTCAGGCGCTTGCCGAGACGCTTGATCTTGGTGGCCGAACCGGTCGCACCCAACTCCTCACGCATGCGCTGCGCTTCGGCGGCCATGTCCATGTTCTTGAGGATGTCGAGAACGGCCTCGGCGCCCATCTTGGCGGTGAATTCATCGCCGTACTGCTCCACCGTTTCGAGGTATTCCTCTTCGGACAGCAGCGCATAGGGCTCGAGCGGCGTCATGCCGGGATCGGTCACGACGTAGGCTTCGAAATACAGCACGCGCTCGATCGCGCGCAGCGGCATGTCGAGCAGCAGGCCGATACGGGACGGCAGGCTCTTGAGGAACCAGATATGGGCCACCGGCGCGGCCAGGTCGATATGACCCATGCGCTCGCGCCGCACCTTGGTCTGGGTGACCTCGACGCCGCATTTTTCGCAGATCACACCGCGATGCTTCATGCGCTTGTACTTGCCGCACAAGCACTCGTAGTCCTTGACCGGGCCGAAGATGCGCGCGCAGAACAACCCGTCGCGCTCCGGCTTGAAGGTCCGGTAGTTGATGGTCTCGGGTTTCTTGACCTCGCCAAAAGACCAGGAACGAATGGTCTCGGGCGAAGCCAGGCTGATTCGAATGGCGTCGAACTCTTCGACGTCGTCCTGGCTCTTGAACAGATTCAGCAGATCTTTCATGTCCTACTCCGGATCGTGAGGGGCGTGGTTGCAACGCGCACGGTGGGTCGCACCGTGCCGGCGGCCGGTTGCCCGGCCGCCACCGCGTTCCTCACTAATCGTCTTCCTCGAGTTCGATGTTCAGACCGAGCGAACGGATTTCCTTGGTCAGAACGTTGAAGGACTCCGGCATGCCGGCGTGCATTTGATGGTCGCCGTCGACAATGCTCTTGTACATCCGCGTGCGGCCGGCGACGTCGTCCGACTTGACGGTGAGCATTTCCTGCAGCGTATACGCCGCGCCATAGGCCTGCAGGGCCCAGACTTCCATCTCACCGAAGCGCTGGCCGCCGAACTGGGCCTTGCCGCCGAGCGGCTGCTGGGTGACCAGGCTGTACGGCCCGGTCGAGCGGGCGTGCATCTTGTCGTCGACCAGGTGGTTGAGCTTGAGCATGTACATATAGCCCACGGTCACCGGACGATCGAAGGTCTCGCCGGTACGGCCGTCGATCAGGTTGGCCTGGCCGGACTCGGGCAGGCCCGCCAGCTTGAGCAGCTCGCGGATCTCGTCCTCGTTGGCCCCGTCGAATACCGGCGTCGCCGTCGGCATCCCGCCGACCAGGTTATGCGCCATGGCCAGCATCTCCTCGTCGGTGAGCTGATCGACGTCTTCCTGCGTGCCCTCGTCGACGTGATACGCCTTCTTCAGGAACGCACGGATTTCACCGACCGCCTTCTGCTGCTCGAGCATCTCGCCGACCCGCAGACCGATACCGCGCGCGGCCCAGCCCAGATGGGTCTCCAGAACCTGCCCGATGTTCATGCGCGACGGCACGCCCAACGGATTCAGCACGATGTCGGCCGGGGTGCCGTCTTCCAGATACGGCATGTCCTCGACCGGCACGATCTGCGAGATCACACCCTTGTTACCGTGACGGCCGGCCATCTTGTCGCCCGGCTGCACACGGCGCTTCACGGCCAGATAGACCTTGACCATCTTGAGCACGCCCGGCGCCAGTTCGTCACCCTGCGTGATCTTTTCCTTCTTCGAGGCCAGCTGGCGCTCGAAGTCGGCTTTCTGGTCCTTGAGACGCTGCGCCACCGCCTCGAGCTGCGCCTGCGCCTGTTCGTCGTGCAGGCGAATATCGAACCACTTCTCGCGATCCAGGTCGTCCAGATAGCTCGCGGCGATCTTGCTGTCGGCCTTCAACCGGTTCGGGCCACCGTCGGCCACCTTGCCGAGCAGCATGCTGCGCAGGCGATCGAACAGATCGTCCTCGAAGATACGCTGCTGGTCGGCCAGATCGCGACGGACCTCGTCCATCTCTTCTTCTTCGATGGACAGGGCACGGGCGTCCTTCTCGACGCCGTCGCGCGTGAACACGCGAACGTCGATCACGGTACCGTCCATGCCCGGCGGCACCCGCTGCGAAGAATCCTTCACGTCGGATGCCTTCTCACCGAAGATCGCCCGCAAAAGCTTTTCCTCCGGCGTGAGCTGTGTTTCGCCCTTGGGCGTGACCTTACCGACCAGAATATCGCCGGCCTTGACCTCGGCGCCGATGTAGGCGATGCCGGAAGCGTCCAGCTTGGACAGCGCCGACTCGTTGACGTTCGGGATATCGGAGGTGATCTCCTCCGACCCGAGCTTGGTCTCACGCGCGACACAGGTCAGTTCCTCGATGTGCACCGAGGTGAAGCGGTCTTCCTCGACCACACGCTCCGAGATCAGGATCGAGTCCTCGAAGTTGTAGCCATGCCAGGGCATGAACGCCACCAGCAGGTTCTGGCCCAGGGCCAGCTCGCCCATGTCGGTGGACGGGCCGTCGGCCAGCACGTCGCCACGCTCGATGACGTCGCCCGGGGAGACCAGCGGCTTCTGGTTCAGGCACGTGTTCTGGTTCGAACGCGTGTACTTGACCATGTTGTAGATATCCACGCCCGATTCGTCGGCGGACGTCTCGGAGTCGTGAACACGCACCACCACGCGCGAGGCGTCGACCTTGTCGACCACGCCGCCGCGGCGCGCGGTCACGGCGTTCCCGGAGTCGATCGCCACCTTGCGCTCGATGCCGGTGCCGACCAGTGGCTTGTCGGCACGCAGGCACGGCACGGCCTGACGCTGCATGTTCGAGCCCATGAGCGCACGGTTGGCGTCGTCGTGCTCGATGAAGGGCACCAGCGAGGCCGCGACCGACAGGATCTGCTTGGGCGACACATCCATGTACTGGACCTTGTCCGGCCCCGACATGGTGAATTCGCCCTGATAACGACAGGACACGAGCTCGTCGGTGAACTGGCCGGTCTCGTCGACCCGGGCGTTGGCCTGGGCGATGACGTAACGGCCTTCCTCGATCGCCGACAGATATTCGATCTCGCCGGTGGCCCGGCCGTTTTCGACCTTGCGATACGGCGTTTCCAGAAAGCCGTACTTGTTGGTGCGGGAATACACCGACAGCGAGTTGATCAGACCGATATTCGGGCCTTCCGGCGTCTCGATCGGGCAGATGCGACCGTAATGGGTCGGATGCACGTCGCGCACTTCGAAGCCGGCGCGCTCGCGGGTCAGACCACCCGGGCCGAGGGCCGACACACGGCGCTTGTGCGTGACCTCGGACAAGGGGTTGTTCTGGTCCATGAACTGCGACAGCTGCGACGAGCCGAAGAACTCCTTGATCGCGGCGGCCACCGGCTTGGCGTTGATCAGGTCCTGCGGCATCAGGCCTTCGGATTCGGCCACCGACAGCCGCTCGCGGACGGCACGCTCGACACGCACCAGGCCGGTGCGGAAGGCGTTCTCCGCCATCTCGCCGACCGAGCGCACGCGCCGGTTGCCGAGGTGGTCGATGTCGTCGGTCTGGCCCACGCCGTTACGGATCGAGACCAGCTCCTTGAGCACATCGATGATGTCCTGGTTGGACAGCACCGATTCGCCCTCGGCCTCCTCGCGGCCCAGACGACGGTTGAACTTCATGCGGCCGACCGCTGACAGATCGTAGCGCTCGGGATTGAAGAACAGATTGTCGAACAGGTTCTCGGCCGCATCCTTGGTCGGCGGCTCGCCCGGACGCATCATGCGATAGATCTCGACCATCGCCTCGAGTTTCGAGGTGGACGGATCCTGCATCAACGTGCTCGAGATATAGGGGCCGTGATCGAGATCGTTGATGTACAGCGTCGGCACATCGGTGATGCCGGCGGTGCGGAACGCCTCGACCAGCTCCTCGGTAATCTCGGTGTTGGCGGCGGCCAGCTCTTCACCGGTGTCGGTGTCCACGATCGCCCGCGACAGCACCTTGCCGATCAGGTAATCGGCCGGCACTTCCAGCTTGGAGACGCCCGCATCCTCGAGCTTCTTGATGTGACGCACGGTGATCCGGCGTCCTTCCTCGACGATCACGTCATCGCCGGCCTTGATGTCGAAGGTCGCCGTTTCGCCGCGCAAACGCTCGGGCACGAGCTCCATCTCCACGCCCTTGTCGGACAGGTGGAACATCGTGGTTTCGTGGAAAATATCGAGCATCTGCTCGGTGTCATAGCCGAGCGCGCGAAGCAGGATGGTTGCCGGCAGCTTGCGACGCCGGTCGATACGCACGTAGACGTTGTCCTTGGGATCGAACTCGAAGTCGAGCCACGAACCACGATACGGAATCACGCGCGCGGAGTACAGATACTTGCCCGAGCTGTGCGTCTTGCCGCGGTCGTGATCGAAGAACACGCCGGGGCTTCGATGCAGCTGGTTGACGATGACCCGCTCGGTGCCGTTGATAATGAAGGTGCCAGTATCGGTCATGAGCGGCATCTCGCCCATGTACACTTCCTGCTCCTTGATATCCTTGACCGGTTTCGGGTTCGCCTTACTATCCTTGTCGTAAATGATCAGGCGAACGGTCACGCGCAGCGGCGCGGAATAGATCATGCCGCGAACACGACACTCTTTTTCGTCGAACACCGGCTGGCCCAGCCGGTAGCTGACGTATTCGAGCGCGGCGCTGCCGGAATGGCTGGCCATCGGAAAGACCGAGCTGAAGGCGGCATGCAGCCCGGCTTCGGCGCGCTTGTCCGCATCGAGGCCCTGCTGGAGGAACTGGCGGTAGGAATCGATCTGGGTGGCCAGGAGAAACGGCATCTCCAGCACCGACGGCTGTTTAGCGAAATCCTTGCGGATTCGTTTTTTCTCGGTAAACGAGTAGGCCATGTCACTCAACCCTCTTGGTTGGACGGACCGCGAGTGGGGCACTCTCGCGGCGGGTAGCGCGGACTTGTCAAAAGCTCCAGTCTGACCCGGCCGTGGTTGCCGTCGGGTCACACTGCAGATTTCGAATGCAGCGACAACGGGAAAAGGCCGGCAGCGTCATGCGCTACCAGCCATTTCACCAAACGCGTCAAGTTATCGTCTTGATCAACTCGCTATGCGTTTTCCCAGCCGCAGAAAAGCGGATTACTTGAGTTCCACCGTGGCGCCGGCGTCCTCGAGATCCTTCTTGATCTTGTCGGCCTCTTCCTTTTCCACACCTTCCTTCAGCGTGGCCGGAACACCTTCGACCATTTCCTTGGCTTCCTTCAGACCCAGGCCCGTGATGGCGCGAACGGCCTTGATGGCACCGACCTTGTTATCGCCAAAGCTGGTCATCACGACGTCGAACTCGGTCTGCTCTTCTTCAGCAGCAGCCTCGCCACCGGCACCAGCGCCGGCGGCCATGGCCACCGGCGCAGCGGCCGAAACGCCAAACTTCTCTTCCATCATTTCGACGAGCTCCACGACGTCCATCACGGACATCTCGGAGATCGCTTCGAGTACTTCTTCCTTCGTAGCAGCCATTGTATAGCTCCTGTTCAATATGTTGGGATCAACCGATCCGTTTCAACAACGGGTTTTCAGCTCGGATTATCAAGCAGCCTGCTTTTGATCGCGGACTGCTGCCATGGCGCGGGCAGCCTGGGCGACCGGCTCGCGTGTCGTGCGGGCCAGCTTGTCGATGGGCGCCTTCATGACGCGCATCAGCTGGGCCAGCGCTTCGTCGCGGGTCGGCAGCTTCGCCAGACGGTCCAGCTGATCGCCGGGCAGCAACTGCCCGTTGAACGAGACCGCCGTGACTTTCAGGGCTTCGTTGGACTTGGCGAATTCGCTCATGACGCGTGCCGCCGCACCCGGATCCTCCAGCGAAAAGCCGAGAATCACCGGGCCGACGAACGCTTCACTCATGCATTCGTAGTCCGTGCCCTTGAGCGCCAGCTTGGCCAGATTGTTCTTGACCACCTTCAGATAGGCGCCGCCGTGGCGACCCTCGATCCGAAGCCGGTCCATCTGGCCCGCGGTGAGACCACGATATTCCGCCAGAACGGCGGAATGCGCGCGGGTCGCCACATCGCTGACTTCTGCCACCATGGCCTGCTTGGCTTGAAAACTCATGGCCATAGTCATCACTCCTTACACATGCCGACGACCATCCGCCGGCGGTGACTGAATCCGCCTCGCGACGGACCCATTCGACGACTGCGATGCCACCGGGGTCGCATCGCACACGTCATCTGCGCAGGCTGATCTATCGATCTTTAAGAACCGGACGGCCGGTTCGCCTGGCGGTCTTTGACGACGCAGCCATCTCGGAGCGGGCTGCGCTACAAAGAACGGTTGACACCCGGGTGCACGCACCCGGCCATCTCGATTACTTACGCCGCGACGCTGGAATGGTCCACGGTCAGACCGGGACCCATCGTCGTCGACAGCGACACCTTCTTGAAATAGATGCCCTTGGCGTTGGGCGGCTTGGCCTTCTTCAGGTCCTGGATCAGGGCCGAAAGATTTTCCACCAGGGCCTGGTTGTCGAAATCGGCCTTGCCGATGGGCGCATGAATGATACCCGCCTTGTCGGTGCGATACTGCACCTGACCGGCCTTGGCATTCTTGACCGCGGTTTCCACGTCGGCGGTGACCGTACCCGTCTTGGGATTCGGCATCAGCCCCTTCGGACCCAGGATCTGGCCCAGGCGACCGACCACCGGCATGGCGTCGGGCGTAGCCACGACCATGTCGAAGTCGATCTGGCCGTTTTGCACCTGCTCGGCCAGGTCGTTCAGGCCGACCACGTCGGCGCCGGCCGCCTTGGCCTTCTCGACATTGTCGCCCTGCGTGAACACCGCCACGCGGACGCTCTTGCCGGTGCCGTTGGGCATGACCGTCGAGCCGCGCACGTTCTGATCCGACTTGCGGGCATTAACGCCGAGATTGACCGAGACTTCGACCGTCTCGTTGAACCGGGCGCTGGCCAGCTTCTTCAGCAGATTCAGGGCCTCGTCGACGGGATACACCTTGACCGGATCGATCTGGTCGCGGATTGCCGCCTTGCGCTTGGACACTTTCGCCATGGCTTAGCCCTCCACCTTGATGCCCATGGAACGGGCACTGCCCGAAATAATACGGACGGCGGCCTCCATATCGGCCGCATTCAGATCCGGCCACTTGGTTTCGGCGATCTGTTCGACCTGGGCACGGGTGACCGTCCCCACCTTGTCGCGCAGCGGATCCGCGGCGCCCGAGGAAATATTCGCGGCCTTTTTCAGCAGGATGGACGCCGGCGGCGTCTTCTTGATGAAGGAAAAGCTGCGATCCGAAAACACGGTAATCACGACCGGCGTCGGCAGACCCGGCTCCATGTCCTGTGTTTCGGCGTTGAAGGCCTTGCAGAATTCCATGATGTTGACGCCGTGCTGACCCAGCGCCGGACCCACGGGCGGGCTCGGGTTCGCCTTGCCGGCCGGAATCTGCAGCTTGATATATCCGGTGACTTTCTTAGCCATTGATTTACTCCTTTCAGGTACTCACGCCGCGGGGTCGGCCCGGGCTCCCTGTCATTGCGCCATGCGGCAGCGCGGCCGGATCAGGTCTTCTCGACCTGATCGAATTCCAGATCCACCGGCGTCGAACGACCGAAAATGGTCACCGCGACACGCAAGCGGTTCTTGTCGTAGTTCACTTCCTCGACCACGCCATTGAAGTCGGCGAACGGGCCGTCGATGACACGCACTTCCTGACCCGGCTCGAACACGGTCTTCGGGCGCGGCTTGTCGACCGACTCCTCGACCCGATTGAGAATCTGGTCGGCCTCCGAGTCCGAGATCGGCGCCGGCCGATCGGCCGTGCCGCCAATGAAACCCAGCACGCGCGGCACGCTCTTCACCAGATGCCAGGTGTCGTCGTTCATTTCCATGTGCACGAGTACGTAGCCCGGAAAGAACTTGCGCTCGGTCGTGCGGCGCTGACCATCGCGCACCTCGACCACCTCTTCGGTCGGCACCAGCACCTCGCCGAAGTAGTCCTCCATTTCATGGCGCGCGATGTAATCCTTGAGGGAATCGCGCACTTTCTTCTCGTACTGAGAGAAGGCTTGAACGACGTACCAGTGCTTGGCCATATAAACAGCTCCGCGCTCAGGCGCGCCCGGTCAACAGAGTGACGGCGTAACCGAGAACGATATCCAGCGCCCAGATGAACGCCGCAAGGATCAGAACGAACACCACGACGAGCAGCGTGGTCTGCATGGTTTCGCGGCGCGTCGGCCACACCATGCGCCGCAACTCGGTGCGCGACCCCTGGACATACGACCATGCCGTCCGGCCAAGCGCCGACTGGAAGGCGATCAGCGCCGCCACCGCGACACCGGCCAGCATGCCCAGCACGCGAACCACGTCGGTGTACGCCGTGAAATAATAGTAGCCGGCGATGCTGGCAATCAGCACCACTATGGCCAGCCATAGCAGCGCCGTATCTAGCGCGCTTGCCGTGCGTTGTTCGGAGGTTGCCATCGACTACTCGACCGAAGACGAAAAACCGTGCGTCTAAAAGTGGCAGGCCAGGAGGGACTCGAACCCCCAACCTGCGGTTTTGGAGACCGCTGCTCTGCCAATTGAGCTACTGACCTAGACGCAAACTTTCTTCTTTACCACGAAAAAGATCGCGGATGGTACCACAGATCGCGGGCTTGGCAACTCGCGCAGCCATGATACCAGACCTTGAAGCCTAATCGGCCCGCGACGCATCACGCCGCGGGCCGATCAGGCGACAGCCTCAGCGCAAACGGCTCAGGCCGTGATCTTGGTCACGACGCCCGCACCCACAGTGCGACCGCCTTCACGAATGGCGAAGCGCAGGCCTTCTTCCATCGCAATCGGATGAATGAGCTCAACGTTCATCGTCACGTTGTCGCCCGGCATCACCATCTCGGTGTCCGCCGGCAGCTCGCAAGCGCCCGTCACGTCCGTCGTGCGGAAGTAGAACTGCGGACGATAGCCCTTGAAGAACGGCGTATGACGACCGCCCTCTTCCTTCTTCAGCACGTACACTTCGCATTCGAAGTTGGTGTGCGGCGTGATCGATCCCGGCTTGGCCAGCACCTGACCACGCTCGATGTCTTCGCGCTTGGTGCCGCGCAGCAGCGCGCCGATGTTGTCGCCCGCCTGACCCTGGTCCAGCAGCTTGCGGAACATCTCCACGCCGGTGACCGTCGTCTTGGTCGTGGGGTTGATGCCCACGATTTCGATGTCGTCACCCACGTTGACCACGCCGCGCTCGACACGACCGGTGGCGACCGTGCCGCGGCCGGAGATCGAGAACACGTCTTCGACCGGCATCAGGAACGCTCCGTCGATGGCACGCTCGGGGTCCGGAATGAATTCATCCATGGCCCGCACGAGCTTGGCGATCGATTCCGCCCCGTGCTCGCCTTCGTCGCCTTCCAGCGCCTTGAGCGCACTGCCGATGATCACCGGCGTGTCGTCGCCCGGGAAGTCGTAGGCGTCCAGCAGTTCGCGGACCTCCATTTCCACCAGCTCAAGCAGCTCTTCGTCGTCCACCATGTCGGCCTTGTTCAGGTATACGACAATGAACGGCACGCCCACCTGGCGCGCCAGCAGAATGTGCTCGCGCGTCTGCGGCATGGGGCCGTCGGCCGCCGACACAACCAGGATCGCGCCGTCCATCTGCGCGGCACCCGTGATCATGTTCTTGACGTAGTCCGCATGGCCCGGGCAGTCCACGTGCGCATAGTGACGCGCTTCACTCTCGTACTCGACGTGCGAGGTGGAGATCGTGATGCCGCGCGCCTTTTCTTCCGGCGCCTTGTCGATGGCATCAAACGCCGACAGCTCCGAACCGAACAACCGGTTCGACACCACCGTCAGCGCGGCCGTCAGCGTCGTCTTGCCATGGTCCACGTGACCAATCGTGCCGACGTTGACGTGCGGCTTGTTACGCTCGAATTTTGATTTGGACATTGCCTCGCCTTTCGCCGTTGGGCCTGCGTATATCAACCGAGACGCGCACAGCTCTTGGAACTGACGCCTCGACACCAAAACGCGGGCGATGCACACCCGCCTGACTTGGAGCCCATGACCGGAGTTGAACCGGTGACCTCATCCTTACCAAGGATGTGCTCTACCTCTGAGCTACATGGGCTAAGCAAATTGTCACCCAGGACGCCGCATTGCGACCTGGAGCGGGCGACCGGAATCGAACCGGCATCATCAGCTTGGAAGGCTGAGGTTCTACCGTTGAACTACGCCCGCACGCTCAACGCCGACAAACTCTCGCCAATCACCGCGCGCAATGCAAGCGCGATCAATCGACGCTGGCTCGATCCGATGCCATCGAAGCCGACCACGCCGACTTGGATGCGCCAAGCCTCGATGCCGCACCGCGGATTCGAAGCCCGAATTGTTCGCCTGGTGGCGGAAGAAGGATGACTCGCCGCTTCGCGTCTCACCCTGCGGGCCGGTCGCGTGCCGCGACCGTTCTCGGTCGCTTCGCGCCCTCGTCGAACCTCTATCGGTTCGAACCCTCCTCGGTCTAACTCCGTGCCAACCAGATGTCTGTGTTGTCGTTACCTGCGTCGATATTCAAATGGTGGAGGGAGGAGGATTCGAACCTCCGAAGGCTGAGCCGACAGATTTACAGTCTGTTCCCTTTGACCGCTTGGGTATCCCTCCACGAGAGCCGCGCATTGTTGTGAATCCGGACACGGTTGTCAACCGCGAATTTGTCAGCCGCCCGCGCGTGGCCGGCACACCGCGCCCACGCATTTCGCCGACGCAACAGGCCCCAGGCGCACATGCGCTCGGGCGCGTGGCTAGTAGTAGATATTGAAAGCGGCCTGCGGTGTGACCGCGTCCCCGGTATTGCGGCCGGCAACGACGACGTCAGCGCCGACAATGACGCCGTAGTGGCTGTTCCAGTTGTATTCGATGGCCGGCGCGACATCGACCGCCTCGCTGGCATTGGCATTCGTGTTGACGGAGGTCACAAGCCCATTGCTCGCCTGAACCCCTCGCACCGAATCACCTCCGGAATGGCTGTAAATGACGTCCACGGCCGGCGCCCAATGACGCGTCATGCTGTACTCGAACGCCAGATCGGCGGAAAACGTGTTGCCGGCATCGACCGTGCCGTTGAAGCCGCGGCCGGTACCGTAGACGCTGACGCCGTTCACCGAAGCGTTGTCGTCGGGAATGGTGTAGGTCAGATCGAGGCGAGAGCGCAGAATCCGCCCGTTCGGCATCCAGAAATAATCCTGGGTGAACAAACCGAGAGTGCTGGTCAGAAGGCCGCTACCCAGCCCGTTCGCCGGATGGTCGCCCAGCCCATCGTACTTGCCGGTCGGAAAGACTTCCGAGAACGCCAGCGCCGTGGTCGGCAACCAGCTGCCTTCGTGGAAGGCGTGCAGCATGTACTGAAAGCGAAGCTTGGTGTCACCGAGCCGTATCCCCTGACTATCAGCGCCATGCTCGACCACGTTGTAGCCGAACTCCGGCAGCACCGCGACCAACAGCCTGTTGGTCAGGCCGTATTCCAGCAGTGAGACCGAGCGCAGCGCATGAACGTTCGGCGTGTTGCGGCTGTGCCAGTTATTGTCGTAGTGGCCGTGCTGAATCGAATCCAGCACATAGGGCTCTATATCCCAGTGCCCTTGCGGCAGCGAGGTCGCGTTGGGTGCGGCGAGCGGCCCAGTGAACAAGGCGTCGTCGAGCGATTGACGCGAGGCGCCGGCGGCCAGCGCGCCAGCGCTCGCCTGCGCCAGCGTCAACGCGAGGCCGGCACAGATAGCGGCGCGATTGATGGTTCTCCTCGACATGGAGTTCACCTCTTTTTAGCTGATGCTTTTTAGTTGCTGTCTTGTTTGCGGGGAATCGGCAAAGCGGCGCCGACCGGCGCCGCTTGTGACCGTCGGCCCGGCCGCCACCGGACCGAACCGACAAGCTCAGCGGCGCCACCTCGCCGGAGGCGACACCACCGATGCGCCGCGCGCGGCGACTATGGCAGCGAGGGCGCGTTCTCGCCGGGATCGTCTTCCAGAATGCGGGCGATCGCACGCTCGGTCTCGGCCGGCGACAACGAGGTCTTGTAGGCAATCGCAAGAACCACGAGGCTCCAGATCGCGATCAGGATCAGTTCGACAACGAACGGGAGCACGCCCGCTCCACCGCCGATACCGCCCAATGCCGAGAGCACCCACATGCCGCCGAACCAGGGCAGCAGCCACGAGATATAACGCCAGCCGAAGTCCTCGGCCGGCATCCGCGCAACCAGGTGGTAATACAGCGCATAGATCACGAAACCGACAGCGATCAGGATGAACAACACCGAGTTGGTGTAGAAGCCGGCCCAGTAGATGATCCAGTTACTCAGGATGAAGGTGATCGGCGCCAGCACTTTCGCCCCGGCCAGCTTGAACGGGCGCTCGGCGTTGGGCGCGTTGCGGCGCAGGCACAGCAGCACGACGGGGCCGATGCCATAGGTGAGCACGGTGATCGAGGTGATGTACTCGACCATCTTCTGCCACGCCGGGAACGGCAGCAGGAACAGACAGCCCACGATCCACATCACCAGCACGCCGACCCACGGCACGCCCTGCGGGCTCAGTTTGGCGAGCCCCTTGGGCCCGGTGTCGAGCTGGCCGTTGGCCAGCAGGATGCGCGAGCCGCCGGTCATATACATCAGGCCGGTGCCGCCGGGCGAAACATAGGCGTCGACGTAAAGGATGGTCGCCAGCCAGGTCATGCCGAGGCCGGCCGCCAGACCCGCGAACGGGCCGAGATCGCCGGCGAACGACAGCGTCGCCCAGCCGCTCGTAAGCTGGTCCGGGGACAACGCCATGATGAAGGCGATCTGCAGGCCGACATAGACCACGCTGGCCAGCACGACCGAGCCGATTACCGCAAACGGCATGTTGCGATGCGGATCACTGCTCTCGCCGGCCAGCTCGATGGCGGTACGAAAACCCAGGAAACTGAACACGATGCCGGCGGCCGGCAGCGCGGTGAAGATACCGGAGAACTGATAGCTGTGCGGCGCGGCGTGCATGTTCTCGGGATGCCAGGCCACCACGATCAGCCCGATGATCGTCGCCACCGGCACAGCGATTTTCCACCAGGTGATCGCGGAATTGACCTGCAACAGCTTTCGAATTGCCAGCAGGTTCAGCAGCGCGAATATGCCGAGCAGAACGACCGACGCGAAAAACCCGATCACCGTCAACACCCCGTTTTGGGGACTGACCAGGAACGGTAGATAGTTGTTGGCGTAGGTGACCACGGCCTCCGCCTCGACCGCGGGCACCGCGACGTAGGCCAGAAACAGCATCCAGCTCCAGATCCGCCCGAGACCGTCGCCATGGCTGGCATGGCTGATGTGCACGAGCGCGCCACTGCGCGGGAACATCGTTGCCAGCTCGGCGAAACAGAACGCCAGCATCATGATGATGATGGCGCCGATCACCCAGCTGAGAATGCTCCAAGGGCCGGCCAGCTTGGCCGCATGATAGGCACCGAACAGCCATCCCGAACCGATCATGCTGGTCGTGCTGGCAAACAGCAGCCCGATCGGTCCGGCGTGGCGCTTAAGCTGCCCGCCCGATTGAGATGAGGCCATGACATGTCCCCCTTTGTTATCTGCGTGTATTGATTTGGATATCGATCAGCGCGCGCCGGACAGGCGACGGCACGTCGGCGGAACGCCGATGGGGGCGGACTTGCGAAAATCGCGCCAACCCGATCAAGGTTCAAACACCACGCATGCACCGCCCGCCGCGACAGCAACGCCGCCTCTGGCTGACAACGCGACCGAGTGCTGCAAGGCATGCGGTCTGCGTAAGCCCTGAATAATGCACCAAAACCAAGCAGCGCACGAGAGGAGGGTGGAGCCCGCGACCGGAGTCGAACCGATGACCTGCTGTTTACAAGACAGCTGCTCTACCAACTGAGCTACGCGGGCGAAAAGGCAGTGCGCGCCTATTCTGACGGCTCATGAGGCGCCTGGCTACCCGGACGCCTCATGCGCGAACGCAACCGACCCGAAGACCAGCGAGCCGCTGCACTGCCCCGGCTTTGATGTCTAGTCTTTTCGTCGCATACACCGCCGCGCCCGACATCGGAACGCGGCCGGGCGCGGCCTGATGCCATCCGCCCAGACAGCCTGCCGCTGGCCACCGGTGTCGCCCGCTGGCCACCATGCCCGGCTATTCCGCGCGTGATCGCCGGGGCCCGATACCCCGAGGCCCGGCAAGCGCCTACCAGGTCAGCGACACGCGCCCCCCCACCACAGTGGCATTGTCGACGGCCCGATTCGCCCCCGGATTGATGATGTACTGAACGTCCGGCTGCACCGTCAGATAATTGTTGATCGGCGCCTGATAGGTCAGCTCGACTGCCGTTTCGGCCCGGTCGCTGTTCGCTGTGGCCTGTCGAAAGACCCGCGACACATGGGCCCGCGCAACGGCCAACCCGAGAACATCGTTCGGCCGCCGGCGCAGCAGGCCGGTGACATCGAATCCACCGCCGAGATAGCGATTCAGCGGATTCCGGTCGCTCTCGGCGCCGCCGATCTGGGCAAACGCATCCAGTTTCGGCGTATTCGCCCCTCCGAGCAGGCGCTGCTGACCAATCACATAGAAACCGTGATCGCGATCGCGCGCCCGACCGGCCGGGTCGTCGTACTTGCTGGTCTGGTACCAGCCGCCGACCGCCAGCTTGTAGGGCTTGTCGCCGTCGCCGGAAATACCGGCCTCCACGGACGAAAAAATACCGTCTCCCGAGCGGAAAGCGATGTGCGTACCTGCCGGATGGCCGGGCAGGCCCGGCACCCCGTCGAACACACTGCCCATCACATAGGCGCCGCCGGAAGACTGCCAGCGCACCACCGCCCCCACGGCCGTGGTCGGATACTGGGACACATTCGATATCGCGGTGGTGGCGCCCAGACCGAAGGAGCTGTTGATGAACACGCCGGCCGCATCCAGCGTATCGAACAGGGCGTTCCAATCCTGCAGGCCGAGCCGAATCATCAAGCCCGAGTCGCCGAAATCATGTTGATACCAGGCGGAATACAACTTGGTCGTATTGCGGGCCTCGATGTTGTCGAGCCCCTGCAGATCACCGACATCGTTTGAAATCGAACTGCCGAAGGTGCCCAGATAATCGAAATAGAACCGGTTATCGGCCGAGCCACCCCAGACGCGACCGTCGATGCCGGCACTCAGGTTGATCGCGCCCGGCGCGGCGGTGCCATGACGCAATCCCCCGCCGACGTCGCTGAACAGATCCTGGCTGTAGGTGGCACCGAGATCGACCCCCGGAGCGACGGTTGCCGCCAGAGCACACGGGGCGACGACGGCGCCCGCCGCGCAGCACGCCATGAGGCGCATGCTTTTCCGCGAAAAAACGTTCAAGAGTTCATTCCCCCCAATTTCAAAATGACACGCGTCAGTAAAAGGTGTAGTGCTTGACCCCGGAACCGCCATCGGCGCTGGCGGCATAAGGCAAAATCGGCCCGGGTCAAGCGATCAGGATATATGCAAATGATTCGCATTTGCAATACGGAATCATCGAAGCATGAACCCGCTGCCTGTCTGCCGGCCTTCAGCGCAAGGCGGCAGGTCAGGCGCGACCCGCGCGGGGTTGCATGTGGCCCCGCGCGCTTGATGGCCGGTTTGCGACTGGCTGGTGGTACCGTGAAGCTGCGGCACCGGCGGCTGCGGGGGCAATTGCGGCAGGCCGATACAACGGTGGCGGCGCCGATGGTAACCACCGCCCGTGGTTACCGGCCATGGCGCGTGAATCCCGGCGCTCGCGCCGGCGGTCTTCAGGGTCACACCGGCCGCAGACTGACATCCCCGGAGTAAACCGCCTGGCGGCGACCGTCGATCTCCACCATCAGGCTGCCATCGGCGCCAATGCCACAGGCCACGCCGCGACGCCGCTGGCGCGCGTCGATCAGATCCACCGTCTGCCCCAGCACGCGATCGAATGTTCGCCAGCGCGCGGCGAACGGCGCAAAACCGGCCCGCTCGAACTCATCCAGCGCGCCCAGTATCGCCGCCAGACAACGGCCGGCGACAACACTGCGGGGCGGGGCATCCCGCAGGTGATCGACCAGTCGCGTCCAGGGCTGGCCAATGCGCTCGGATTCGCCGCGCGGCATGGCGATGTTGAGGCCGACGCCGATGACCAACCGTGCACTGCCGCCGGCCTCGGCGCGCGCTTCGGTGAGAATGCCGCCGACCTTGTCGCGCCCGATCCATAGATCGTTGGGCCATTTCAGCCCGGCGTCCTCGACCCCGAGCGCCTGCAAGACCTCGGCGATCACAACCCCCACCCCCAGACTGATTGTCGCGACCGGCGAGCGCGGCGCGGCCAGATCGTAGCCCACCGACAGGTGCAGATTGCTGCCGAAAGGCGACACCCAGGGCCGCCCCGCGCGCCCGCGCCCGGCGGTCTGGCGCTCGGCCAGACAGGCCCGGGTCGCGCCGTCGCCATAGGCCGCCAGCACGCTGTTGGTCGAATCCACGCTCTGACGCAGGATCAGTTGATCGAGCATGCCGCCATGCTGCGGCGACAGCTGCGCGCGCACGATGTCGGCATCCAGCAGATCCATCCCGCCGGCGAGCCGGTAGCCCTTGCCCGAAACCGCATAGACATCCAACCCGCCCCGGCGCAACCGTGCGATGCGCGCCGACACGGCGGAGCGCGTCACACCCAGCCGCGACGCCAGCGCCGGGCCCGAAATCCAGCCGCCGCCGGCCAGCGCGGCGATCAGTGGATCGGCTGGCTCGACCTCGTCGACCTGGGCGCCCGCGCCGCTCACCGCCGCCGACGCCAGATCCGTGCGCGCTCGAAACGGTTTTCGTTGCCGGCGCGCATGCGCGCGATATTGCTCCGATGCGTGTAGATGATGATCAGACTGGCCGCGACCACGAACACATGCCCGGCCGGCGGCACCGCCGGCACGAAGAAACTGGCCAGGGCGACGGCGAGCATGCCGATCATCGTGGCCAGGCCGACGAAGCCCGAGGCCACGAGCACGGCCACCCATACCGCCGCGCCGAACAGCAGTGAGCCGGGCAGCAGCACCGCCAGCACCCCGATGCAGGTGGCCGCTCCCTTGCCGCCGCGGAAGCCGTAGAACACCGGGTAGACGTGGCCGAGAATGGCCATGATGCCGCATACGAACGGCCACGGACCCAGCGTGTGCAACAGGACCGGCACGAAGCCCGCCGCGACCGCGCCCTTGACGATGTCGAACACCAGTACCGCCAGCCCATAGCCGCGCCCGCCGGCGCGCAGTGCGTTTGTGGCACCGGCATTGCCGCTGCCGCTGGAACGCAGGTCGTCCTGGTCGAACAATGGCCCGAGCAGCAGGCTGCCGGACAGCGAGCCGATGAGATAGGCCGCGCTCACGGCCACGATGATCAAAATCAGTTGCATGAACTCACCCCAGGTTCGTGTTCTGCGACACGTCGCTTTTCTCCGCGGCGGCACGACGGCCGTAAAGCCGGTCGATTTCGCGAGCATAACAGCGCGCCACCCGTCGACGCCGGATCTTGTCGGTGGCCGAAAGCAGGCCATTGTCCTGCGTCCAGCGATCGGTGGTGACCGCGACCCGCCGGATCTGGGCGTGGGCCGGGAAGCCGGCGGTCAGCTTGGCCAATCGATCGATGAAGTAATTCTCCAGCCGCGAACTGTGCAGGCTGGCCGCCAGGCCCGGATCGAGTCCCAACCGACGCATGATCGGCACCAATCGATGGGCCGGACAGCTCACCACCGCCGCCAGCACCGGCCGCGCCTCGCCCACCACGATGGCGCGGGCGATCAGGGGGTCGAGGCGCAGGGTGTCTTCGATCGGCTCGGGCGAGGCTTTCTCGCCCGAAGTCATCACGATGATCTCCTTCATCCGGCCGGTGAGATACAAGCGCTTCTTGTCCAGCCGGCTGACCTTGTCGCCGGTATGCAGCCAGCCGCCCGCGGCCAACACCCGCGCGGTCGATTCCTCGTCGTTCCAGTAGCCACGCATCACGCCCGGCGAACGCACCAGCAGCTCGTTGTCCGGCCCGATCTTGGTGGCCACGCCATCGATCACCAGGCCGACACTGTCGAGTTCGTTGTCGTCGACCCGGTTGACGCTGACCACCGGGCCGGCCTCGGTCAGACCGTAACCTTGCAGAATCGGCAACCCGAGCCCCACCAGCGTGCGCGCCACCGGGTAGGGCAACGCCGCCGCACCGGATACCGCGACCTGCATCTGGGCACCGAACAGGCGCAGGCAACGCCGGGCGACGAAATAACGCAGCAACGGCCAGACCAGATGCGACAGCCGGAAGCCGGCGCGGCCCTGTTCGCGCTCGAATACGCTCTCGCCGATATTGATGGTGGCCACGACCAGACGGCGCACGATGCGCGGGCGACGCGCCATCCAGCGGGTCAGCTCGACGTAGAACCGCTCGTAGACACGCGGCACGCCGATCAACGTGGTCACCGGTTCGCGCGCCAGCGTCAGGCCGAGGAAGCGCGGATGCCGGCAGAACACGATGCGCGCCCCCACGATCATTGCCCGGTAGGCGTCCACTACGCGCTCGTAGCTGTGCGCCAGGGGCACGTAGGACAAGGCGCATTCGGCGTCGATTGCGGGCAGCGCATCGGCCACGCTCTGCGCGTTGGACAGCAGATTGGCGTGGGTCAGCATCGCGCCCTTCGCCCGACCCTGCGACCCCGAGGTATAGATCAGGCTCGCCAGATCCTGCGGGGCCGGCGGCTCGACGCGCGGATCGGGGCGATCGCGGGCCTCGGCCAGGGCGTCCTCGGCCGCGACCAGCCGGGCCTCGCCGGCCCGCTCGCCGGTGAACACGAAGGCATGGATCAACGTGTCACAGGCCTGCTGATCGAAAATACGCCGAACCCAGCGCGACTTGACCGCCACCATGACCTTCGCCCCGCTGTCGGCGACGAGGTGGGCGTTGCTGGCCGGCGTATCGGCACAGAACAGGCCGACCGTGATCGCGCCCAGACTCATCGCCGCCTGCTCCACGCACAGCCACTCGGGCGAATTACGCAGCATGATCGCCACACGATCGCCGCGGACCACGCCGTGCGCATGCAACACCCGCCGCCAGGCGGCCACACGCTGGGCCGCCTGGCGCCAGCTCAGATCACGCCAGACATGCGTGCGTGGCGAGTAGAACCGGTAGGCGATCGCATCGGGCGAGGCCGCCACGCGCGCATCGAACATCTGGCACAACGTGGCCGGGCCTTCGCGGTCCAGCCAGTGCGCCGGCCGACGCTCAGCTGTCGCCGGGCTCACGATGCAGCCAGGCCGCGCGGCGGGCATGGGCGGCCTCGTCGGCGGTTTTATCGATGGACAGATGCCATTCCGGCGCGGCATCGCCCGCAAGTGCCATCTCGCGAACCAGGAGCTGATCGCCCCGGAACAGATGCACACGCAACGCCGCGCCGGCCGGGTAACGGGCCAGCTGGCGCGCCAGTTCGCGCCCGACCTCGATACCGTCGAAGGCGAGCATGCGATCGCCCGGCGAAATGCCGGCGGCCTGGGCCGGGCCGTCGTCCAGTACATGCATGATGCGCGCCGGGCCCGAGCCCTCGGAAAGCATGAGCCCCATGCGCCCACGCACGATCGAGGCATCGTCGGTGGCCGGCTCGGCCAGGGCGCGAATACCGAAATCGCCGAGATAATCGGCCCAGGGCGCATCGGCCGTCGTCTGCAGATGAAAATCGAAGAAATCGACCAGATCCAGCCCCGACACCTCCGCGGCCAGACTCGCCAATGCGTTCTCGGGCGCCGGACGGTCGTCGCGACCATAGCGCTGCCAGGCGGCCTGCATGACCGTATCCAGCGAAATCCGGCCTTCGGTTTCCAGACGAATCTTGAGATCCAGGCCGAGCGCGAGCTGCGCGCCCTTGCCGTAATAACTCACCACGGCATTGGGCGTGTTCTCGTCCGGCTTGTAGAACTTCAACCAGGCGTCGAACGAGGACTGCGCCAGGCTCTGCCGGTGCCGCCCCGGCGTGCGCTCGATGCGCGTGGCGAGCTTGGCCAGCCGATCCAGATAACCCTGTTCGTTGATCACCCCGGCACGCACCAGACCGAGATCATCGTAGTACGACGTCACCCCCTCGTAGGCCCACAGATCGCGGAAATAGGCTTCGCTTGTGAGATCGGACCCGGCCACCGCGGCCGGCCGGATGCGCTTGACGTTCCACAGATGAAAATACTCGTGGCTCGCCAGGCCGAGCAGATTTTCGTAGGCCGGGTCGCGCTTGCCGGTCGACGCCACGCGGGCCGCGCTGGGCAGCGCGTTGCGCGGGACCTGCAACACGCTGGAATCGCGATGCTCCAGGCCGCCGAAACCGGCATCGGTAACCTGCGACAGAAACAGATAGCGCTCGGCAGGCAACTCGCCGAACACATCGGCCTGGGCATTGCAGACCGCGGCGAGATCGATCGCCAGCTGGCGGGTATCGGCATCGTGCGCACCGAGCAACACGAAGGCATGCGCCACCCCGCGCACGCGATAGGGCACGGTCTCGATCGCCTCGCCCATGGCGACCGGCTGATCGATCAGACCCCAGTAGTTCGTGGCCTGATAGTCGCCGAACCCGAACTCATCGACCTCGGCCGCCGGCAGCGTGGTCACCAGCGACCAGTCATAGCGCGCGGGCGGGCGCGCCAGATGCAGCTTGATCGGCGCATGTTCGTGCCCGGCCGGACGCAGCGCCAGCGAGCTGAAATTGATGAACCCGCGCATGTCGTCCAGGTAGGCCGCGCGCACCGAGGCATCCCGGGCATAGAACTCACAGGTCACACAGACCCGCTCGGCCGCTTCGGCGAGCTGCCAGCTCGATCGATCAAGCGCCGTCACGGCAATCGGCCGACCGTCGGCCGCGTCGACGGCTTCGATGGTCAGCAGATGGCGCGCGAAATCGCGGATCAGGTAGCTGCCGGGAATCCAGGTCGGCAGATGCAGGGTCGGCGCCTCGGCCGCCGCCATGCTCAGTTGCAGCGTCACGCGCAGACGATGCGCCGCCGGATCCACCGGCGTCACGATGTAATTCAGTGTCGACATGCTTGGGTTTCAGGCGCCTCCCCGACCGGCGCGATATAGAACTCGGTTAGTGTACGGGCTCAAAGCGCGGCTGCCCACGCGGGCCTGTTGCCGTTTCGTACACGTGCCGCGTTGGAGACCGCAAATCGTGTCCGGCAAGGCGCGAGTCGCCGATCGTGGCGCGCCACGATCAAGACTTGCAACGCCGCCGGGCGCCCCTAGTAAATTTTTTTATGGGCGGCCCAATCCTTCGGGACAAGCGCTGTTTTGCGGCAAGACGAGGCGTAGCGAACGTGGCGTAGGGTTCTACGTGAGAGAGCTACAACGCTGGATTGCCGCAAAACAGCGCTTGGCGCGGACGCGGACGAAACGGCAACAGGCCCGCGATTCACCAGCGCACCACCTCCAGCCCGAGCCCGCCGACCTGATGAAACAACCGCTTGGACGGACACACAGCGACGCCGTGTTCGGCCCAGGACAACAACGGCAGATCAGCATGCGAATCGGAGTAAGCCGCCACGCCCGCACCATCCTCCGGCATGCCGGACAAGGCCTTGACCCGGCGCAGTTTCTCGTCGTCGCGGCAGTTCTGGCCGTCCATACCCACCAGCCGTCCGCGGCTGTTCCACGCCGAGCGCGTGGCGAGCACTTCCTCGATGCCGAGTTTCGCGGCGATGCGCTCAACGTAGATATCGAAGCTGGCCGAGGCCAGGACCACGCGCACGCCCCGGCTCTGGAACTCGCGCAACTGCACCAGACCCTGCTCGCGCATCGCCTCAGCCAGCAGATCGTCGACGAAGCGCTCGGTCCATGCCGCCACCCGCGCCCGCGGCTCGCCGCCGATGAAGGCGCGCAGCATCTCGGTCTTGAGCCAGGTGCGGTCACCCCAGCGCCAGAACTTCAGCAGGGCCAGCGGCAGTCGCCACAACAACAGACTGCGGCGCTTCCGGTGATGGCGCAGATAACCCACGATGAACGGCAGGAACGTGTCGTATTCGGTGAGCGTGACATCCAGATCGAATACCACGATGCGCGGCGAGAATGACAATGCGACGCTCGCTGACTTAAAAATCCATCGTCACAGCTTAGCTCATCGCGCCGGGCAACCCACGCATGCCCCGTCTTGCAAAGGGCGGCCAGAGTCCCGACCATCGGCGCATTGCCACTCGCCCTTGAGCCCCATGCGCAGCCCCCGCTCTCCCAGCCTCTCCCAGCAACGCCGGCTCGCCGCCCGTCTCGGTTCCGGGCTGTCCCGGGACGTACCGCTGGCCGGCAAGACCAGCTTCGGCATCGGCGGTCCGGCCGCCCTGTATTTCGAGGCCACCACGCCCGAGGCCCTGGCCACCGCGGTCCGCGTCGCGCGCGAGGAAGACGTGGATTTCTTCCTGCTCGGCTCCGGCGCCAATATTCTGATCGGCGACCGCGGTTTTTCGGGCCTGGTGATTGCCAACCACGCCCGCGCGCTGACGGTGCGCGGCACGCGCGTGTTCGCCGCCAGCGGCGCGCTGATCTACCCGGACGTGATCGATGCCGCGGTCGGGCACAGCCTGTCCGGACTGGAACACTACGTCGGCATTCCGTCAACGGTCGGCGGCGCGCTCTGGCAGAACCTGCATTTCCTGTCGCCCGCGCCCGAGCGCGAGCGGACCCTGTTCATCGGCGAGGTGCTGGCATCGGCCGATATCCTGAGCGCCGACAACGAGCGCTGCATCGTCGATGCCGATTACTTCGAGTTCGGCTACGACCAGTCCGTGCTGCACCACCGCGACGACATCGTCCTGTCGGCGATTTTCGAACTGGAGCCGGCCAACGGCGAAGCGCTGGCCCGCGTGATGGAAGAGAATCTGCACTGGCGCGCCGAGCGCCATCCGCCGCTGGATACCGAGCCCTCGGCCGGCTCCATCTTCCGCAAGATCGACGGCATCGGCGCCGGCCGGCTGATCGACGAGGCCGGCCTGAAGGGCTTCACCTGGGGTGGCGCCCAGATTTCGCCGCGCCACGCCAACATCATCGTCAATCGCGGCGATGCCACGGCCGCCGATGTCTGCGGCCTGATCATGCACACGCAGAAAACGGTCGAGGCCGCCACCGGCTACTGGCTCACGCCGGAGATCTCCTTCGTCGGCGATTTCGCCCCGGTCAAACGGGTGCGTCAATCGGCGACCGGGTAACCGAACGGTCATCGCCCGGTCACCGATTCGTCATCGACAGCCGATAATTTCAGTTGTGTCGGCCCACACCGGCACACACCAACAATCGCATCGTGTTTGATACCGGTTTCGGGGGTATGCCCCGTGCCGGCGGCCGGCCCGAGGGCCGGTCTTTTTTTGCCACAAACGGAAAATAAATCCTTTCGATTATTTTCCAAGCGGCGTCGATCGTGCTAAACCGTCGATATAGTCATATTCCGCCGGAGCCGCGCGTGCATCGCCATCCCTATCGTCCGCGTCGCGAACTCGCCACCCACACGGTCACCAACCAGCCGCCGCCGCTGGTCGATTACAACGCGTTTGCAACCGATACGGCGCTGGCGGCCGCGCTGGCGCGCGAAGGCGGCGGCTGGGGCGCCGAACGCGCCCGGGCGTACGGCGCGATCGCGGGTGGCGAATTACTCGATCTGGGCTTCAGCGCCAACGAAAATCCGCCGATGCTGCATGCGTTCGACCGCTACGGCGCGCGCATCGACGAAATCGAGTTCCATCCGGCCTATCACCGCGCGATGCAGCTGGCCAAGGAACACGGCCTGCATTCGCTGAGCTGGACCGCGGATCGTCCGGGCGCGCAGGTCGTGCGCAGCGCCCTGTACTACCTGCACAACCAGTTCGAGGCCGGCACCGCCTGCCCGCTCACCATGACGCATGCCGCCGCGCCGGTGCTCGCCCGCTTTCCCGAGCCCGGCGCCCGCTGGCTCGATGGCGTACGGGCCGCGGCCTACGACCCGCGCGTGATCCCGGCCGCCGACAAGACCGGGCTGACCGTCGGCATGGGCATGACCGAGAAACAGGGCGGCTCGGATGTCCGCACCAACACCACCGTGGCCAGCGCCACCGACCGCGCGGGGGTATTCACCCTGCGCGGGCACAAATGGTTCTTTTCGGCGCCCATGTGCGACCTGTTTCTGGTGCTCGCCCGCGAGGGCGATGGTCTGTCCTGCTTCGTGCTGCCGCGCTGGACCGAGGCCGGCGAGCGCAACGCCATCGATATCCAGCGCCTCAAGGACAAGCTCGGCGACAAATCCAACGCCTCGTCCGAAGTGGAATTCCGCGATGCCGAGGCCTATCGCATCGGCGAGCCCGGCCGCGGCGTGGCGACCATCATCGAAATGGTCGCCCAGACCCGGCTCGACTGCATGCTCGGCTCGGCCGGGCTGATGCGCCAGGCCGCGGTGCAGGCGATTCACCACGCGCGCCACCGCGAGGCCTTTGGCCAGCGCCTGGCCGATGCCCCGCTGATGCAGGAAGTGCTGGCCGATCTGGCGCTGGAATCCGAGGCCGCGATCGCCTACGCGATGCGCCTTGCGCGTGCGTTCGAAGGTGCTACCGAGCACGAGACGCATCTGGCGCGGCTCGCCACGCCGGTGGGTAAATACCTGATCTGCAAGGCCGCGCCAGCCATGGTCAACGAGGCCCAGGAATGCCTGGGCGGCGGCGGCTATGTCGAGGAATCGATTCTGCCGCGGCTCTACCGCCAGGCCCCGCTGAACTCGATCTGGGAAGGCTCGGGCAACGTGCAATGCCTCGACCTGCTGCGCGCGTTGGCCCGGAACCCGGACAGCATCGCCGCGCTGGAAGCCGAACTGGACACGGCCGCCGGACGCCACCCCGCCTTTGATGCCCACTGCGCCGCACTGCATACGCGTCTTGGCGAAAACGCGGACGACACGGCCGATGCGCGCCGCCTGGCGGGCGACATCGCGCGCGCGCTCCAGGCCGCGATCCTGCTCACCGGCGACGCGCCATGGGTCGGCGAGGCGTTCTGCGCGGCACGCCTGGCGCCCCGCCGGCCGGACGTCTATGGCACGGCCGGCCTCGGCGACGCCGCCACGCCTTTGATCGAGCGCGCGGCCGTGATCTGATTCGTGCCTGTCACGGTATGTTCACATAGAAATAGTCTTGACCGCTGACTATTTCCAAAGAATAATATCGGCCTGCTCCATCATGGAGAGCCGAGCGTGCCCATCCGTCTCCCCGATTCCATCCGTACGCGCCTGCCGTACCTGCTGGCGCGCGCGCATCAGCGTCAGCTCGATGTGCTGGCGCGGCATACCGCGGCGTTCGACATTGCCGGGCGCGACTACGCCGTCATGCTGCTGCTGGAGGCCCATCCCCGACTCTGGCAAAGCCAGATCGCCGAGGCGCTGGGGCTGGATCGCACCACGGTCACGTATCTGGTCGACGGGCTGGAAAAACGCGACTGGGTGGCGCGCCAGCGCGATCCCGCCGACCGGCGTGCGCACGTGGTCGGCCTCACCGAGGCGGGCGAGCAGGCCCTGGCCGACATCAAGCCGGCGGTGATCGAAGCCAAGAAGGAGCTGCTCGCTCCCCTGTCCGATGATGAACAGGATCAGCTGCGCGATTTGCTCACGCGCCTGATCGCGGAGGCGCCATGAACCGTCGATTGATTCAGCTTGGCCTGCTCGGCACATTGGCCGCCGCGCCGATCATGCCGGCGCTGGCCACCGGGGCCCGGGCGCCCGGCGGTGGCGACGATTCCGCACTGGGGCCCACGCGCTCGCTGTCGCTCGAACAGGCGGTGAACGATGCCCTGGCCACTAACGTCAATACCCTGATTGCGCGCGCGAAAGAGGATGAAGCGGCCGGCCAGCGGGTCTCGGCGCGCTCGGCCTTTCTACCGCATGTCTCCGGCCAGGTCAGCGAATCGCGGCAGAAGACCAACCTCGCCGCGCAGGGCTTCAGTTTCGGCTCCGATGTCGGCCCCCAGGCCGGGGCGGCGGCGGGCGGCCCGAGTTTCCCGAGCACGGTGACCTACAACAACTTCGATGCGCGGGCCAAGCTGCGTCAGACCCTGTTCGATTACAGCGCCTGGCAGGATTACCAGGGCGCCAGGCTCGGCCAGAAGGTGGCCGCTGACAAGCTCGCGGTGGCGCGCGAACAGGTCGCGACACAGACCGAGCTCGACTACGTACAAGCGCTGTCGACACGACGCGCGGTCGCGGCCGCGAAAGCCAATGTCAAGCAGGCGCGAACACTGCTCAAACTGGCGCGCGATCAGGCGCATGTCGGCGTGGCCACCGGCCTGGACGTCACCCGTGCGCGGGCGCGGCTGGCCCGCGATCAAGCCGATCTGGCACAGCGCCGGACCGAACGCACGCGCGCCGAAATCCAGCTCGCGCGGACCACCGGGCTGCCGCTGGATGCCCATCTCAAGCTGACCGATCCGCTGGTGTTCCGACCCATGCCGCTCGGCCCGATCAATACCGCGATCAACACGGCCCTGGCCGACCGGCCCGAGATCACGGTTGCGCGGATGCGCATCGCCCGCGGCCAGCGCCACCTGGCGTCGGCGCGGGGCCAGCGCCTGCCGACGCTCTCGGTCGAGGCCGACTACGGCGCTTCCGGCAATACACCGAGCCGTAACGACCAGCCCACCTACGCCTTCGGCGCCAGCCTGAGCCTGCCGATCTTCGCCGGCGGCCGGATTTCCGGGCAGATCGATTCCGCCGCCAGCCAGCTCGACCAGCAGCGTATCCGCTTCCACGATACGCAGCGGCAAATTGAACAGGACGTGCGCACTTCGCGGCAAACGCTCAAGACCCTGTCCCAGCGCGTGCGGGCCGCCCGCGCCAACCTCACGCTCGCCAAGCAGGAGCTGAGCCGCTCGCGCGACCGGTTCTCGCACGGCGTGGGCGACAACATCGAAGTGGTCGATGCCCAGTCCAATCTCGCCGATGCCCGCAACAGCCGCATCGATGCACTGGCCGAATACACCCGCGCCCGCATCAATCTCGCCGCCGCCCTCGGCCGCGCCCAGCAATTCAGTCTCACTCAGCCGGTAACGCCATGAGCTCGACCGATCATGCCAGCGAACAGACCGCCGAACCGGCAACCCCGCCGCGGAAACGCAACGGCAAGGGCCGCCGCGTGGCGCTCATTGCCGTGACCCTGGTGGTCGTCTGCGGCCTGGTCTGGTTCGTGTGGTGGTTCCTGCATCGCAACGACGTGTCGACGGACGATGCCTACGTACAGGCCAATATCGGCCAGATCGCGCCGCGCGTGACCGGCACGGTGGCCAAGGTGTTTGTACGCGACAACGAGCACGTCAAAAAGGGCGACGTACTGTTCACGCTCGACCCGGCTGACTTCAAGGCGGCACTGGCCAAGGCCGAGGCCAACCTGCAGGCGGCCAGGGCCTCCTACAACGCCAGCCAGCAGGATCTGTCGGTCACGCGCCAGACCAGCGCGGCCGACATCGACAATGCCAGGGCGGCACTCGAATCGGCCCAGGCCGAGGCTCAGCGCGCCGAGGCGGACGCCAAACGCTATCGTGCCCTGTACGCCCGGCACGAAATCTCCAAGCAGCAGCTGGACCAGAAGAACACCCAGGCGAAATCGACCGAGGCCCGGGTGCGCCAGGCGCGCGCCAAGCTGGCCCAGGCCAAGGCCTCGCCGGATCGCATCCAGTTGAAGCAGTCGCAGGCCTCCTCGGCGAAGGCCAGGATCGCCCAGGCCCGGGCGCAGGTGGATCAGGCGCGACTGAATCTCTCGTATACCGAGATCCGGGCCTCGCATGCCGGCAAGATCGCGAAGAAATCGATCGTCGCCGGCAGCCAGATCAGTGCCGGCCAGGCTGCCATGGCCCTGGTCCAGACCCATCCGTGGGTGGTCGCCAACTACAAGGAGACCCAGCTCGACCGGGTCCGCCCGGGCCAGCCGGTTTCCATCGCCATCGATGCCTATCCGGACCATGAGTTCACCGGCCGGGTGGAATCGATCCAGCCGGGCACCGGTGTGACCTTCTCGCTGCTGCCGCCGCAGAACGCGACCGGCAACTTCGTGAAGATCGTGCAGCGCGTGCCGGTGAAAATCATCTTTTCCAAGCCGGCCCAGCTCAAGGGGCTGGATGTCTCACCGGGCCTGTCCGTGGAGCCGACCATCAACGTGGCCGGGCCGATCCAGCATCTGGACCGGGCCGATATCCCGGCGACCGAGACCGGCCACGCGCAATGAGCAGCATCGACGCGGCCGGTGACACCCCGGCCGATCCGGCCACCATCGCCGCACGCGCCGATTATCCGTCCGGCCGCTGGCTGATCGCCGCAGTGGTCGGGCTGGCGGCGTTCATGGAGGTGCTCGACATCTCCATCGCCAATGTGTCGCTGTCGCATATCGCCGGGTCGCTGTCGGCCAGCCAGGACGAAGCGACCTGGATCCTCACCGCCTATCTGGTTTCCAACGCCATCGTGCTGCCCATTTCGGGCTGGTTCTCCCAGGTGCTGGGCCGCAAGCGGTTCTTCATCGGTTCGATCGTGTGTTTCTCGATCGCATCGCTGGCCTGCGGCATGGCGCCCTCACTGGCCTGGCTGGTAGTGTTCCGCATCATCCAGGGCGCGGCCGGCGGCGGCCTGCAGCCGGTCTCCCAGGCGGTGCTGGCGGATTCCTTCCCGCCGCGCGAGCGCGGCATGGCGTTCTCCATCTACGGCGTGGCCGTGGTGTTCGCGCCGGCGATCGGGCCCACGCTCGGCGGCTGGATCACCGACAACGTCTCCTGGCACTGGATCTTTCTGCTCAACGTGCCGGTAGGCATCGTACTCACCATCCTGGCCTGGGCTCTGGTCCACGACAGCGCCGCCTACGAAAAGGCACGCAAGGCCAAGATGGCCGATGGCTTTTCCATCGACTACATCGGCTTCGCCCTGCTGATCGTGGGGCTGGGCTGTTTGCAGATCATGCTCGACAAGGGCCAGGACAACGACTGGTTCTCGTCGACCTTCATCATCGCGATGGCGGTCGCCTCGGGCCTGTCACTGATGGCCCTGTTGTTGTGGGAGCCGTTCCAGCGCCATCCGATCATGGATCTGAGCCTGTTCCGCTACAAGAACTTTTCCATCGCCAACATCATGATGTTCATGCTGGGTTTCGTGTTGTTCGGCTCGACCCTGCTGATTCCGCAGTTCGTGCAGCAGGTGCTCGGCTATACCGCAACGCTGGCCGGGCTGGTGATCTCGCCCGGCGGCTTCGTGATCGTGGTGATGATGCCGATCGTGGGCATGCTCTCCGGCCGGTTGGATGCGCGCTGGATGGTCGGCATCGGGCTGACGCTGGTCTCGATCTCCATGTTCCACATGACCGGCTTCGACCTGGACAGCTCGTTCTCACAGCTGGTGCTCGCGCGCTGCCTGCAGACGCTGGGCCTGGCCTTCATCTTCATTCCGGTGACCAGCATCGCCTATGTCGGCGTGCCGGCGGACAAGACCGACCAGGTTTCGGCCATGGTGAACCTGACCCGCAACATCGGCGGCAGTGTCGGTATTTCGCTGGTCACCACCTGGCTGGCCCGGCGCGGCCAGTATCACCACGAAGTGCTGGCCTCGTCGGTCACGCCCTACGACCACCAGACCCAGGCCCTGCTGCATCAACTGACCCAGCACTTCATGGCCACCGGCGCCGCGATCAACGAAGCGCGTCATCAGGCCCAGGCCACCATCGCCCACCTCGTGGCCCAGCAGGCCCGGCTCATGTCCTATATCGATGATTACTGGATTCTGGGGGTCGTGATTGCCTGCCTGGTTCCGCTGGCGCTGCTGATGTCATCCGGCAAGGAACACGAAGACAGCGACCCCCCGGCGGCGCACTGAGCCCGGTCGCCCCGGGCTACGGCTTGGGCTGAAACAGCAGCGACGGGGCCAGCGACCGGAGTTCGTCGCGGTCGCTCTGGTGTCGCTCGGCTTCGCGATCGATTTCGCAGGTCAGAAACCACAGCCGCCGCGCCTGCTCATCGCTCAGCCCCGCGAACATGAGGCCGGCCTGGCGCCGGGCGCCGGAATACGCGGCCACGTCACGCACACGCGCGCCGAAAACGCCCTGCTCCCCGTTGGGGAACAGCAGGCGTACATTGACCGTTTCGTCGGGTTCGATCGGCGCGGCGTCGGCTGCCAGCGCGACCCGGCATCCGCCCACCGACAGATCGACCAACTGGCCGTGTATGTCCGGCGCTTCGGGCCGCGCCAGGCCGACCTCGACCCGCATGCGGCCGGGCACCGGGCGCGCGCGCCAGTCATGGCGTGCGTGGCGCAGCGTCAGCCGCAGGGGCAAACGGGTGCGCAACTCCGTGTACCCGGTGCGCGCATCCGGTGCCACCAGATCACAGCGCATCGCCGAGGAGACCAGATGCCCGGCACGCCGTCCCGCCTCGAGTTGCAGCATGTCGCCCACCGCGATCGGCACGGCATGGCCGGCGTCGGCGCGCAGCCAGCGCAGCCGCTCGGGATCGGCGCCGGTCTCGGCCAGCAGGACATGATGCCCGCGACCATCGGCCAGCCCGCGCAGCAGCACCGGTTCGCCCTGCTCGCAAAGATCGGTCAACGTCGCCGCCACGGCAGCAGGATCGGTAATCAGCGTGTACGAATTGGCGTCGATCGACATGACCGTAAAATGGCAGCGCGGATATTATCCTATCGGCCGCGGTGCGCGCGACTTGAACCCACTGGCTCAGGGACTGCGCCAGCCGCCCCCGTCGGCCACGGCCCGTCCCCGGGTTGCCAGGTGCAGCAGATGCGCATGGACCTGCAACGCAGCCATGGCCTGCAGTCGATCATGCAGCTGCGGATAGAGTGTTTGCGCGATATCTTCCGCCGTGCGCGGCGCATTGGCGGACAGCGCCGCCGCCACTTGCGACTCGCGCTGCCGGCGGTGGGCGATCACCTCGGCGATCGCCGAACCGGGATGTTCGATCACCCGCCCATGGGCCGGGGCGATACGCTGGACATGCAGACCGGCCAGGCGTTCCAGGGTCGAGAAATAGGCTCCCATATCGCCGTCCGGCGGCAGGATTACCACCGTGGCATCGGTCATCAAGGCATCGCCGGCCAACAGGACGCCGATGTCCGGGAGTTCGAAAGCCACATGGTCGGTCGCGTGCCCGGGGGTATGCCGGACCACCATCGACATGTCGCCCGCGGCGAGCGTCTCGCCGTCGGCCAGCGGCTGGTCGACCGGCACCGGCCGGTCGTAGTGGGCCAGCTCGGGCTTGGGCCAGGCCCGCACCGGCGCACCGGTGCGCTCGGCCAGCCGGCCCGCGCCGCCGACATGGTCCGGATGCCGATGGGTCAGACAGATCGACGCAATCTGGCCGTCGCAGGCCGCGATCAATGCATCGAGATGAGAATCGTCGTCCACACCAGGGTCGACGATCACGTACGGGCCCCGGCCCACGATGTAGCTGTTCGTGCCCGGGCCCGTCATCAGCGAAGGGTTGGGTGCGGTCAGACAGCGCAGCCCCGCGTCGACCGTCACCGGCCCGGCGATCCGGTCATGCCGCTCCATCATCCCTTCCCCCTTGTGCGAGACCGGCCAGCGCGGCGACCGTATTCCGATAATGCGTCAGTCTTGCCAGCGTGGCACGGGTCGGCGTCATCAGCCAGCGACGACCGGCGTCGGCGTCAGCGAGTGCCACGGCCGGCGCGACCCAATCCGCCGCTACCGTCTCGCCCCCGTCGGCGCGGGCCGGCTGATCGACCGGCGCGGCCAGCGCATAGAAACGGGTGGCATAGCGCTTGGGCGGGCCCGGCGGCGTCGTCCAGTGGGCAAAGGCCACCGGCGCGGTGAGGTCGAGGTCGAGTGCCAGGGCATCGACGACGTCCGCCCAGGCACGGCGACCGGCATTGAGCGCGATGCGCTCGGCCGCCACGCGCGCGGCGTCGAGCGCCGTCGCGGTGAACAGCAGCCCGGCTTCCTCGAAACACTCACGCAGCCCCGCCATGCGCCACGCCGCATCCGGCAACCCACAGCCGGCGCGACAACGTTCCGCCAGCGCCGTATCCGCCGCGTCCACCGCCCCGCCCGGAAATACATCGGCACCGGCACCGAAAACGTGGCCGTGATGACGGCGCAGCAATAACACTTCGAGTCGGCCCTGCCGGCCGTCGCGCAACACGGCCACGGTCGCGGCGTTGCGGATCGCTACCGAATCATGCGGATGGGGCGCCTGCGTCATATTCGATAGGATACCGACATTACCTCTGTACACTTCATCATGCATCGCGTATTCGTCTACGGCACGCTGCGTGCCGGCGAGCTCAACGAGTCCTGGCTCGGCGGTGCCGTGCATCGCGGTTCCGCGACCACGGCGCCAACGTTCACGCTGGTCGACGCCGGCGTCTATCCGGCGGCCCTCGACTACGGCCGCACGCCGATCCGGGGCGACATATACGCCGTCGATGCCGCCACCTTCGCCGATCTCGACACGCTCGAAGGCTATCCGGTGTTCTATACCCGTCGTCGTATCATAACCTCGGCCGGCGAGGCCTGGATCTACCTGTGGGCTGCCGCGCGCAACCGGGTCTGGCCCGTGATCGATTCCGGCGACTGGCCACGCTATCGGCGTTTACGCGATCAACCGGGAGAACTTTCGTGAGCCGTAGCGCGCCACCGCCACCAGAATCGGGCCGCAGTCCGATCCGCGATCTCTACGACTTGATTACGGGCGACGAGAACGCCCGTGTCTGCACCGACATCTCGGATGAGGCCTGTCGCGAGCAACCGACCAATTTCTTCGTCCACCTCGTGTCGCTTTTCGCCAACAAGGCCGGCGATCTGGTGGCCAGTCCGAAACTGGTGCTGCCGTGGCTGATGGCCGTGCTCGGCGCGCCGACCTGGATGGCGGGCCTGCTGGTCCCGATTCGCGAATCTCTCGCCCTGCTGCCCCAGCTGGTGATTGCCGGCTGGATGCGTGCGCATCCGATCCGCAAGTGGTTCTGGGTCGCGGGCGCCGCGGTGCAGGGGCTGTCGGTACTGGCCATGATCAGCGCCGCGCTTGCCTTCGACGGCGCCGTGGCCGGCGGCCTCATTCTTTTGCTGTTGATCGTTTTCTCGCTCGGACGCGGTGTGTGCTCCGCGTCCTACAAGGACGTCCAGGGCAAGACCATTGCCAAGACCCGGCGCGGCACGCTCTCCGGCTACGCCTCCAGCGCGGCCGGCGGCCTGGCCGTGCTGCTGGGCGCAATCCTGTGGTTCGTGCCGGCCAGCCAGCACCTGAAGCCGATTCTGGGCCTGCTCGCCCTGGCCGGCGTGCTGTGGGTCGCCGCGGCCTTCATCTTCGCCGCCCTGCGCGAGTTTCCCGGCGCGACCGAGGGCGGCGGCAACGCCCTCAAGACCGCGGCGGACAGCCTCGCGCTGCTGCGCGACAAGCCGGCATTCGGCCGCTTCGTCGCCGTGCGTGGATTGTTGATCGCCACCGCGCTCGCCGCGCCCTATTACGCCCAGCTCGCCCGCGCCGCCGGCGGCCCGAGCCTGGCGCATCTGGCGATCCTGTTGCTGGTCAGTGGCCTGGCCTCACTCGTGTCCGCCCCGTTCTGGGGGCGTTTTTCGGATTATTCGTCGCGTCAGGTCCTCATACTCACCGGCGTGGCGGCGGCCGTATTGAATGCGCTGGTCGCCCTCGCCGTCTGGACCGGGTTAGGTCATATCGCCGGCGTATGGCCATTTGCCGTGGGTTATTTCATGCTCGCCGGCATCCATGCCGGCGTCCGGCTCGGGCGCAAGACCTATCTCACCGACCTCGGTAGCAGCGAGGATCGCGCCCGGCTTACGGCGGTGGCCAACACCACCATCGGCGTGATCCTTCTGGCCGGCGGCGGCCTCGTGGCCGCGATCGGCGAAGCCGGGCCGGCCGTGGCGGTGGCCGTGCTCGCCCTGCCGGCGCTGGCCGCCGCCGCCCTGGCGCGAGGCCTGCCCGAACTCGAACAGGCCGCATGATAGACGACGACTGAACGACACCCGGCGCCGTTGTGCTTTTCGGGCTTCGTTCGGCGAAGAAAACGGTCCGCAGATCAACGCAGATGCACGCAGATGCACGCAGATGCGGTTGTACTTTCGTGGCGTAGCGAATTCGAGGCGCGAACCGGCGACGGCGTCGGATGGGCTCAAAGTGAACAAGCCTGGCGGAGAACAACGGGCAGGCGGTCATTCGCCCCATGCTCGAACCAGCGCCTCTATCGACTAACCGCCATCTGCGTGAATCTGTGTTGATCTGCGGACAAATGCCTTAAGCAACGAAGACAAAGGTCACGCGTAGCCCGAAACCAGGTCGGTCGCGAACCGGTCCGCAAATGAACGCAAAGTACGCCAATGGCGGAGCGATATTTCGACCTCGCTGACATGGGGCGCGGTTGTTCTTTTCGGGCTTCGTTTGGCGAAGGAAACGGTCCGCAGATTTACGCAGATGCGGTTGTGCTTTCGCGGCGTAGCGGATTCGAGGCGCTAACGGGCGACTGAGTTGAACGAAGCTTGCAACTCGAATAATTGGTTTGGGGGCGAAGCGCGTACAGCCGTTAAGAAAACGGTCCGCAGATCAACGCAGATGCACGCAGATGCGGTTGTACTTTCGTGGCGTAGCGAATTCGAGGCGCGAACCGGCGACGGCGTCGGATGGGCTCAAAGTGAACAAGCCTGGCGGAGAACAACGGGCAGGCGGTCATTCGCGCCACGCTCGAACCAGCGCCCCAAACGACTAACCGCCATCTGCGTAATCTGCGGACAAATGCCTTGAGGAACGAAGCAAGCAGTCACGCGGCGCCCCAAAGCCACGAATATCGCAACATCCGGTCCGCAAATGAACGCAAAGTACGCCAATGGCGGACTGGCATTTCGACCTAACTGATGAGCGGCGCCGTTATGCTTTTCGGGCTTCGTTCGGCGAAGAAAACTGTCCGCAGATCGACGCAGATTCACGCCGATACGGTTCTGCTTTCGCGGCGTAGCGAATTCGAGGCGCTAACCGGCGACGGCGTCGGATGGGCTCGAAGTGAACAAGTCCGGCGGAGAACAAAGCGGTAGGTCGGATTAGCGCGCAGCGCGTAATCCGACGCTCGATCGGCGGACGCTGTGGCTCGGCTGTCGGATTACGGTGCAAGCACCTAATCCGACCTACGTAACTATCCTTGGGAACAAAGCGCAGGCAACCGTTCGCGCCACGCTCGAACCAACGCCCCAAACGACTAACCGCCATCTGCGTACATCTGTGTTGATCTGCGGACAAATGCCTTAAGCAACGAAGAGAAAGCCCGAAACCACGGACGTTGCGAGCCCAGTCCGCCAATGGTCGCTTCGATGAATCAAAAGCCCACTACGAGGCGGTTGTTGCCATGGCCTGTACGCTGCTTTGGCTGTCTATGTGATGAAACATCGACATGCCCTAACCGGCGGCATTCAGCGATCGATCGTATTCGCGCCAGCCGTCGAATCACTTGCAGAGCACGGCCACGCCGGCGCCCGACAGCCGAAAAGGCACGATCAGGAACGCGCCCGGCTTGAACAGGCTCGGCCACAGATAGCCGGCGATCGCGAGTGCGGCCGCCCAGATCGGGAACAGTACCGCGATACGGGCCGGACTCGGCGCCCTCATGCCATCACCCCGGCGGCGCTCGCCTGGCGCAACGGATCGAGCCCGGTCGCGCGCAGCAGTGCCGCGGTTTCATAGACGGGCAGGCCCATCACCGCCGAAAAACTGCCCGACAGATGCGAGATGAACTGCCCGGCATGACCCTGGATGGCATAGGCGCCAGCCGCGCCCTGCGGCTCGCCGGTGGCCCAGTAGGCCGCGATCGCCGCCTCGTCGAGCACATCCAGGGTCACCTCGCTGACCACCGTCGTGGTTTCGGTCACGCCGTCCGCGAACAGGGCCACGCCCGTGATCACGCGATGCGTGGTTCCGCCGAGCGCGCCCAGCATGCGCTGCGCGTCGGCCAGATCGACCGGCTTGCCAAAGGCCTCGGCGCCGTGTGCGACCACCGTGTCCGAGCCCAGGATCCGGGCGGCCGGGTAAGCCGCCGACAGGGCCTCGGCCTTGGTTCGCGCCAGTCGCTCGGCCAGCGCATCGGGCGTCTCGCCCGCGCGCGGGGTTTCATCGATATCGGCCGGGATCGCGGTGAACGCCAGTCCGAGTTGTTGCAGCAGGCGGGCCCGCTGCGGCGAGGCCGAGGCCAGGATCAACGCATCGCTCATAGGTTCTCCACATGCTCGATCAGGCGCCCGGTCGCGACCAGATCGAAGAAAGCATCGCGCATGAAACGCCCGGCATCGACCGCCTGGCGCCAGGCCCGTTCACGCCGGGCGTCGTCGCCGGCATAACGATGAAAATCGCGCCGCCCGGGCACCGCGCCGTCGACCAGGCGATCCCTGAACGCCGGGCCGGGGCCGACCAGCAGCACATGATCGGCATGGCGCGGCGCCCGCCAGCCGAGCCGCTTGTCGAGCCAGCCCGGCACCAGCCGCGTGTCGAAATGCGGCATGAGCACGATCGGCGCCGCGGTATCGGCCGCCAGCAACGGCTGGTCGATGTGATAATCGGTGAGGCCGCCGTCGCGGTACAGCCCGGGCGGCGCGCCGGCCGGATTCTTCACGGCCTGCATGATCAACGGCACATTACCACTGGCGAAGACCGCATCCCGCAGATTGTCATCGGTCAGCGCCACCGTGCGGCTGGCGATGCCGTCCTCGGCATAGATCATCGACTGGCCATCACGGGCAAACACCACGCGTTCGAAGAACGCGCCCAGCCAGCGACGTGATGCGGCATTGGCCAGCCCCGCGGCCACCGAACCGGCGGCCAGCAGCGCGCGATGATCGGTGGCCATCGCCGCGCGCGAGCGAACCGTCATCGCATGCAGGCGATAGCGCGGATGGGTCAGCACGCCGCGGCGCACCTCGGGGGTAAGCACTTGATCGAGAATAGCCGCGAGCGTCGCGGTGATCTCGGCGGCATCCGGCTTCATGCTGTAGCGCTGGCCGATATAGGCCTCGGTCAGCGCATCGATCGCCGCGCCCGGATCGCTGGGGTGACAGGCCACCGCGCCCGCCCAGGCGCCGATCGAGGAGCCCACGATCGGCAGCGGTGCTTCGCGTTCGGCGAACCAGTCGGTGAACAGCGCGCGATAAAAGGCGGCAATCGCCAGCCATTTCGGCCCGCCGGCCGCGCCCGCGACTGCGCCCACCCGCGCGGGGGTGAGCGCGCCTTCGGCGAGCGCGCCGCGCGCGGCGGGCCCGGCCTTCAGGGTCAGATAGCGGGCGCTGTCGGTCATGGCATGTAACGAAAAAGCCGGCGCACCGCAGTTCGCGATACGCCGGCCGCGGCGAATATCACGGGGTGTATCTCACGACGACACGCCCTGGCGCCGTCGATTACTCGACGGTCAGGATCTTCATCGTGTTGGTACCACCCGGACCGGTGAAATCGCCCTTGGTGATCAACACGCGGTGGCCGGCACTCACATCGCCACGCGCCCTGAGGCAGGCCATGGCTTCGGTACTCGGCACCATGCTGTCCAGCTCGCTCGGTTTGAACGCCACCGGATACACATTGCGGCACAGGGCCAGATACTGCTCGGTGCGCGGATAGTGCGTCAGCGCGAAGATCGGCACCGGTGCGCCCTGGCGCGACATCAGCATGGCGGTGGTGCCCGACTCGGTCAGCGAGATGATGGCATCGGCGTGCATGTTGCGGGCGGTATAGACCGTGGCCATGGCGATGGCCTCGTCGGTGCGCCGGAAATGCGCCGCCAGGCCGGCGGGCGCGCGTTCGGCCACCGCCTCACGTTCCGCGCCCTGGCAGATGCGGCTCATGGCCGCGACCGTCTGCACCGGATACTTGCCCACGGCCGATTCGGCCGACAGCATCACCGCATCGGTGCCGTCGAGCGTGGCGTTGGCCACATCCAGCACCTCGGCGCGGGTCGGCGTCGGGTTTTCGATCATCGACTCCATCATCTGGGTCGCGGTGATCACCAGCCGGTTCATCTCGCGCGACTGGGCGATGATGCGCTTCTGCACGCCCGGCAGTTCGGGATCGCCAATCTCCACGCCGAGATCGCCGCGGGCCACCATGACCACATCGGAGGCACCGATGATTTCCTCGAGCGCATCCAGCGCTTCGGCGCGCTCGATCTTGGAGCACAGCCGGGCACTGCCGCCGGCCTCGCTCATCAGCCGGCGGGCCTGATGCATGTCGGAGGCACCACGCACGAACGACACGGCCAGGAAGTCCACTTCCAGCGACGCGGCGAGCTTGATGTCTTCCATGTCCTTTTCGGTCAGACCGCCGGCCGACAGGCCGCCGCCACGCAGGTTCACGCCCTTGCGCCCGGACAGCTTGCCGCCGACCTCCACGCGGGTGACGATGCGCGGGCCGTCGACCTCGGTCACGGTCAGCGCGATGGCGCCGTCGTTGACCATCAGCTGGCTGCCCTTTTTCACGTCCGCCAGCAGCGGCTTGAAATGGATGGCGACCGCGTCCTTGGTGCCGGCGCCGGCGTCCATCTCGGTATCGAGCGTGAACGTCTGCCCGTTCTCGAGTTCCACCGAGCCGTCCACGAACGATTCGATGCGGATTTTCGGGCCCTGCAGGTCGCCCAGCACGGCCACGGCCTTGCCGAGTTCCCTGGCGACCTTGCGCACGGTATCCACGCGCCGGCGGTGCTCGTCGGCAGCGCCGTGGGAGAAGTTGATGCGCACGGCGTCGACGCCGGCCTCGATCAACTGCTTCAAAGTTTCCGGGCTGTCGCTGGCCGGGCCGAGGGTGGCGAGTATCTTGGTTTTGCGATGCATGCGGGGGACGCTAGCACAACCATTTGAAAAGCGGCAGACCCCCGGGCCGTGAGCCGCGCCAGCACATCGCCGGCGCGGATGGGAACGTGCCCGAACCCGGCGGTCCTGCGCAGTGGCGCGCGCCCGGTCACGGCACGATTCGACACGCCGACGCGGCGCTCGCACGCAACGGCAACAGACCCTAGACTGCGCCCGGTCATCCGTTAGCGTCCGTTGCCGATGTCCGCAACCCCGCCCGGCGTGCTGGCGCGCGCCGGAATCCTCGTTCTGCTGTGGCTCACCGGGATGACGATGCGCGCGCCGATTCTGGTGGCCGCCCCGCTCGGCCCCCGCATCGCCGAGGCGCTGTCGCTGAACCAGACCGGTGTGGGTGCACTGACCACGCTGCCGGTACTGGCACTGGGCCTGGGCGCGGTGCCAGCCGCCTGGCTGATCGCCCGCTTCGGCGCCCGCAATGCGCTCATGCTGGCGGTGATTCTGACCGGCGTGGCCTCGGCGGCGCGCGGGGTGGCGCCGGATGCCGGCATCCTGCTCATCGCCACCGCGGCTACGGGGCTCGGCATCGCCATCATGCAGCCGGCGCTTCCGGCGCTGGTCGCGCGTTGGTGCCCGGGCTTTGTGGCCCTGGGCGCGACGGTCTATCTCAACGGCATGATGGTGGGCGAATTCGTCGGCGCGGGTCTGACGCTGCCGGGGCTGCTACCGGCGGTCGGCGGCAGCTGGCGCGCGGCGCTGTTCGCCCTGTCGATCCCCATCGTCGTACTCGCGCCGTTCCTGCGGATCCCACGGCTGCACGGCGAGCGTCCCACGCTCGATCAGGTCGCGCGCTGGCCGGACTGGCGCGACGCGCGCGTCTGGCGCTTCGGCGGCCTGCTGGGGCTGACCGCGTCCACGTTCTTCGGGTTGAACGCCTATATGGGCGCGATATTGGCCAGCAAGCATCTGGCGTCGCATATCGATCTGGTGCTGGCGATCTTCAATGCCGTGCAGCTGTTCGTCTCGCTACTGCTGATGGCCACGATACGCCGCCTGCTGGCACTGCCACGGCTGCTGTTCGCCACCGTCGTGCTGCATATCGCGGGGCTCGCCGTGGTGATGGCCAGCGATTCGCTGTGGCTGATCGGCGGCGTGGTGGCGATCAGCCTGGCCTCGGCGGTCCAGCTGATTGCGTTGACCAGTCTGCCCGCGCTGATCCTCACGCCCGCACGGGCCGGGGCGGTGGCAGCCGGCATGTTCGCCGTCGGCTATGTGCTGGCCTTCATCGTCCCGCTGCTCGCCGGCAGCCTGGTCGATGCCAGCGGCACCACCGCCAGCGCGCTGTATTGCCTGCTCGGCCTGAACATGCTGTGCCTGCCGCTGGGCTGGCACACGATCACCGGCCTGGAGGGTCAACGCGCATAGCGCAGCCCCTGTTCCAGACCGCGCAACTCGGCCAGCCCGCGCAACCGGCCGTAAAGCGGATAGCCGGCACGGGTGGCGCGCGCGGCGTCGCCGAGCACGTGATGGCCGTGGTCGGCGCGCATCGGCAGCAACGCGCCGCCGGCGGCCTGTCTTCGATCCTCCTCGTCGAGCAGCACCGCCATCACGCCAGCCATATCGGCATCGCCGCCCAGGTGCCCGGCTTCGGCGAACGAACGGGGCTCGACCAGATCACGGGCCACCGAGCGCAGATGCACGAAGTGGATACGCGCCGCGAGCGCGCGGACCATCGCCACCAGATCGTTGTCGGCGGCAGCGCCGTAGGAACCGGTACAGAACGTCAGGCCGTTGGCCGGGCTATCGACGGCGTCGAGAATCCAGCGGGCATCGTCGGCGCAGGAGACGATGCGCGGCAGGCCGAACAACGGTCGCGGGGGATCATCGGGATGAATCGCCAGACGCACGCCGGCGGCCTCGGCGACCGGCACCACGCGCTCCAGGAAGTAGCGCAGATTTTCGCGCAGTCCGGCATGGCCGATGCCGCGATAGGCCGCGATCGCTTGCCGGAACCCGGCCAGATCGTAGCCGGCGTCGGCGCCGGGCAGCCCGGCGGTGATGTTGTCGGCAAGACGCTGGCGCGCGGGCTCGTCCAGCGCATCGAAATGCGCCTGCGCGGCGGCCCGGTCGGCCGGGTCATAGTCGTTCGCCGCGCCGGGGCGCTCCAGGATGAACAGATCGAAGGCCGCACAGGCAATGTAGTCGAAGGCCAGCGCGGTGCCGCCGTGGGGCAACGGCCGCGCGAGCTCGGTCCGGGTCCAGTCGGCGACCGGCATGAAGTTATAGGCCACGGTCTGCACACCGGCCGCGCCCAGCCGGCGCAGCGTGCTGGCCCAGGCATCGATGTCGGCGTCGCGGTCGGGGCCGCCGGTGCGGATCGCCTCGGTCAGCGGAATACTCTCCACCACCGACCAGCGCAGTCCGGCCTCCTCGATGGCTGCCTTGCGCGCCTCGATCGCGTCAACCGGCCAGGCGGTGTCGTTGTCGATCTCGTGCAGCGCGGTGACGATGCCGGTCGCACCGGTCTGGCGGATCTCGGCGAGCGTGACCGGGTCCGGCGGACCGAACCAGCGCCATGTGTATTCCATGGTCCTCTCCTGTTGTTCGTACGCCCCGTGGCATCGGCAGGCACCGACCACGATGTCTATACTTGCACCATAACGATAGTGTCATCTTCGGCCAGACAGCCCCGTACGGTCGAACGATGCCCATTGGCGTCCCCTGCTCGATACCGCGGCACTCTGGCCGAATCGGGTACGGGGCGTGTTTCGAGGAGTCCGATGAGCGATTCGCGGCCGCAGGCCCACGACAGTACACGTCGCCCCACCATTCGCGATGTCGCGCGCGACGCGGGTATTTCCAAGACCAGCGTCTCGCGTTATTTCGGCGAGGAGCGTCATCGCCTGTCGGAGGCCATGCAGGCCCGCATCGAGCGGTCGGTGAAACGCCTCGGGTTCCGGCCCGATCGCATCGCCGCCAGCCTGCGCGGCGGGCGCACCCGACTGATCGGCGCGCTGGTCGCCGATATCCGCAACCCCTACAGTGTCGCCCTCATTCATGCCGCCGAGCGCGCCTGCGGCGAGGCCGGCTATTCGCTGATGGTCTGCAACACCGACAACGACGAAACCCTGGAGCGCCGGCACCTGGAGGTGCTCGACGGTTACAGCGTGGACGGCCTGATCGTGAACACGGTTGGCCGCAATACCGAAGCGCTCGAGGCCATGCGCGAGCGCGGACTATCGATGGTGCTGGTGGATCGCCAGATCGACGCACTGGATTGCGACATGGTGGGGCTGGACGATGTCGCCGCGGTGGACGAAGCCATCGCACATCTGGTGGCGCGCGGCTATCAGCGGCTGGAACTGATCATCGAGCCGGTCGCCGGCATCAGTTCGCGCATCGCCCGCGCCGAGGCCTTCACGACGGAATGCCGGCGCCGCGGTCTGGCGGCGGACCGGCACGAAGCCGTGATCGAACAGGCCGGTGCGCCAGGGCTCGACGAACGGCTGGCCGAGCTGATGGCCGAGCCCCGCCCCACCGCCGTACTGTGCGCCAACGGCGTGGTCACGCTCGCCGTGTGCCATGCACTGCAGCGCCTGAACGGCTTCCACCGGCTGGGCGTGCTGGGCATCGACGAACTCGCCTGGTGTGCTCTGGCCGGCCCCGGCATTTCCACGCTGGCACAGCCCGTCGATGCCATCGGCCGCCGCGCCATCGGGACGCTGCTGAACCGTATCAACGGCGACGCCGCACCGGCCGCGGTCCATCGCCTGCCGGCCACGCTCAAGGCCCGCGGCTCGACCGCGCCCCCGGCATGACGACCGGGCCGCACGACGCACGCGTGGATGTAGTCACCTTCGGCGAAAGCATGGCCCTGTTCGCGGCCGACACGCCCGGCGATCTGGCGCACGTGACCCATTTCACCCG